>CAJIYY010000055.1 GCA_905181755.1 Candidatus Dadabacteria bacterium UBA1144 | reverse complement strand
ATTAACGAACTAGCTCCGATAAAAAATTTAAGTTCTCCTAACTTTATTGCCGCCAAATTAGCTTATAAAATAATATCTTTTGCTCTTTGCTCTAAAAAAGTTTTTAAATACCAATAATTTCCTCTTAGTGTATATTTAAGGTATAAAAAATAAATAAGCGAGGTACCAAAATGGCATACGAATTACCAAAATTACAATACTCTTTTGATGCATTAGAGCCTTATATTGATGCAAAAACAATGGAGATTCATTATACAAAACATCACCAAACATACATTACAAATCTGAATAAAGCGCTAGAGTCTTATCCAGAGCTTTTTGAAAAAAATCTTGAAGAACTTTTAGAAAATCTAGATCAAATCCCTGAATCAATTAGGGCTGCAGTTAGAAATGGAGGAGGTGGCCACTTTAACCACTCTTTATTTTGGGAGACCATTGGACCGAAATCAAGCAATGGGCCGACCGATTCAATGAATAAATTAATCTCTGACTCTTTCGGGAACTTTGAAAACTTTAAAGCTGACTTCACTGAGAAAGCTACTAAGCAATTTGGTAGCGGTTGGGGATGGCTATGTCAAGACAACAGCGGGAAGTTGGTAACCCTTTCTTCTCCAAACCAAGACACGCCCCTTTCATCGGGACTAAACCCAATTCTAGGCATTGATGTATGGGAGCACGCATACTATTTGAATTATCAAAACAGGAGGCCTGATTATATTTCTGCCTTTTGGGAGATAGTTGATTGGAGAAGTGTAGAGACTAAATTAAAGTAAACTAATGAAAAATAAAAAATTTTCTTCCTTTGTAACTAGTGGTCCTGATAAAGCTCCAAACAGAGCGATGCTTAGGGCTGTGGGGTTTACAAATCCTGATTTCAACAAACCAATTATAGGAATAGCCTCTACTTGGGCGATGGTTACTCCCTGCAACATGCATATAAACCTCCTTGCAGATCATGCCGCTAAAGGTGCGAATACTAATGGAGGAAAGTCCATAATCTTTAACACCATTACAGTTTCAGATGGAATATCAATGGGAACACCTGGAATGAAATACTCCCTTATATCTAGAGAAGTTATTGCAGACTCAATAGAAACAGTCTCGGCAGCCGAAGGGTTTGATGGGATTCTAGCGATTGGAGGCTGTGACAAAAATATGCCAGGATGTATAATGGCTATGGCCAGACTAAATAGGCCTTCTATTTTTGTTTATGGCGGATCAATTATGCCTGGAAGACATAAGAACAAACCGATTGATGTTGTTTCAGTCTTCGAAGCTGTTGGCTCTTACTCTAACAACCAAATTTCTAAAAAGGAATTAGAAGATATAGAAAAATCTGCAATACCAGGTCCAGGGTCATGTGGTGGGATGTATACTGCAAACACAATGGCCTCTGCCATAGAAGCCCTGGGTATGAGCATGCCAGGTAGTTCTACACAAATTGCCATATCTCCAAAAAAAAGACAAGACTGCTTAGACTCAGGAAAAGCTCTAGTCAACTTAATTAAAAAGAATATTACACCTCACGATATAATGACAAAAAAAGCATTTGAAAATGCTATAACTATAACAATAGTATTAGGTGGTTCGACTAACGCAGTCTTACATCTAATTGCAATGGCAAGCGCAGCAAGAATCAGCTTAACAATAGATGATTTTACAAGAATGGGTAAGAAAGTCCCCGTTCTTGCAGATCTAAAACCAAGCGGTCAACATATGATGGCTAAATTCTGTCAGATTGGTGGGCTACCACCTTTGCTAAAAAGACTTCTCAATAATAATCTCCTTCATGGAGATTGTTTAACGGTTACTGGAAAAACAATGGGAGAAAATCTTAAAAATGTTCAAGACAATCTTGGAAATAAAATCATTAGAGACCTATCTAATCCAATCAAAAAAAATAGCCACTTAGTTATACTAAGGGGAAATCTATCGCCTGAGGGTTCGGTTGCAAAAATATCTGGCAAAGAAGGGTTGGCCTTCGAAGGAAAAGCAATTGTTTTTAACTCTGAAGAAGAGTGCATGGAGGCTATATTAAAAAAGAAAATAAAAAAAGGGCACGTAATAGTCATCAGATATGAAGGGCCAAAAGGAGGTCCGGGAATGAGAGAAATGCTCGCTCCAACCTCCGCTATTATGGGACAAGGTCTAGGGTCTGAGGTTGCATTTATTACTGACGGTAGATTCTCTGGTGGAACACATGGATTTGTTGTAGGTCATGTAACACCTGAAGCTTTTGATGGTGGCCTAATATCTCTAGTAAAAAATAATGACATAATCACAATAGATTCCTCTAAAAGGGTCTTGGAAGTTAAGATCTCTAAGAAGGACATCTCTAATAGAAGAAAAAAATGGAAGAAGCCTTCCCAGCAACACTTAACTGGAGCTATTTATAAATATTCAGCTCTAGTTAGCTCTGCCTCAAAGGGAGCAATAACTGATGGAAAAGACTAAAGGCAGCGGATTCTTAAGAAACAAGAATGTTCTTCTTGGAGTCACTGGTGGTATATCTGCCTATAAAGCATGTGAAATGCTTAGACTTCTTATGAAAGAAGGAGCGAATGTTAATGTTGTAATGACCAAGAACGCTGAGAAATTTGTAAGCAAAATGACTTTTCAATATTTATCCGGAAACAAAGTTTTTTCCAACATGTACGATGATACAGAGTCCGATATCTCTCATATAAACTTAGCCGACACCTCAGACTTAATACTAATATGTCCTGCAACAGCTAATTTCATATCTAAATATTCACATGGAATAGCCGACAATTTACTTTTGAATATTCTTCTAGCAACTAAGTCAAGCGTCACACTCTGCCCGGCAATGAATGTCAACATGTACGACAACCCAATTATTCAAGAGAACATGAAGAGGCTTATTAAGCTTGGGATAAACATTATTGAGCCCGATAGCGGAGAGCTTGCTTGCGGATGGGAAGGAAAAGGAAGACTTGCTGATCTAGACAAGATTCTCCATATGCTAAAAAAAAAAAACTTAAGTAGCGACCTAGAAAACGAGAAAATCCTTATTACATGTGGAGCCACTAGAGAATATCTTGATCCAATAAGGTTTATTTCAAACCCGTCTTCTGGAAAGATGGGCATAGCGCTTGCACAAGTATTAGGTGCAAGAGGTGCAGAAATTAAAGTTGTACACGGGCATTTGGAAGAAAGTTTGCCTTCCCATTTAGAGTCAATTAAATGCGAGTCAGTGGAGGACATGGAGAAGGAAATTTTTAGTGACCTTAAAGATTTCACGGTAATAATTAAGGCTGCAGCCGTGGGGGACTACAAGTTTAAGACTACTAGAAGAAACAAGTTAAAAAAGTCAAGAAGTGAAGTATCCTTTGAGATGGAAAAAACAACTGATATTCTTAATAGAATTGGGAAAGAAAAGGAATCTAGCCAAATACTAATAGGATTTAGTGCAGAGACAAAAAACACTGTAAAGAACTCAAAGAAGAAGATTAAGGATAAAAATCTAGATCTCATCGTAGCAAATGATGTTTCAATTGAAAATACTGGCTTTGGTCAAGATAACAACTTTACTTATTTAGTGTCTAAAAGTAACGAAGTAGAAGAGTTGGGCTTAATCTCAAAAAGAAATTTATCTATCAAGATAGGTGACTATATCAAGAAGATCAGGATGGAACTACCTGAAAGATAGCTCCATCCAAAAGAATAAGTCTATAAAATTGCGTCTTTACATGCTTTAGCAATTCTAAATTTAACAACTTTTTTAGCTGGAATTTGAATCACTTCACCAGTTTGTGGATTTCTACCTTGCCTGGCTTTACGATCAACCAAAACGAGTTTTCCTAATCCAGGTACCGTAAATGTTCCGCCTGCTTTAGCTTCTGTGCATGCCAAGTCAGCGAAAGACTCCATGTAGCGTGTTGCATCAGCTTTAGAAATACCTAATTTTTCTGCTAACGCGCTAGAAATTTGTGATTTTGTTAATGCCATAATGTTAAGCCTCCTAAGTACTGTTTTGTAGTTAAAGTACCTTTTTTTCATATAATAGTTTTTTAATACTAAAAATGCAAATTTTATCTTACAAAATCATGTATATTATTCTGCATGGCGCTTCCAAAGAAAAGAAGTCTCTTTTTATTCTTTTTAATATTCTCCATAGCACTAGTCGCAATCTATTATCTAAAATTTGAGAAAAAGGATAATATTGAAGAAAGCATACTAGCCCCTAAAGTAGAAGTTTTAGATAGGAAAGTCGAAGACTTTAGCAAAAAGCTGTACTTTTTAGCTAAGCTTCACAGTAATAAAAGTATTAACTTAATATCTGAAACGGATGGGACTATTAAGACCAAAAAGTACCAAATTGGTGAATATATAGAGAAAAATAAAGTAATAATTCAGATGACAGACACAAGAAAAGTTTTAGAGTTAAAAGAACTTGAGGATTTACTGGAGGCATCGAAAGCAAGGTTAGATGAAGCCTCTTCGAACTATAAAAACAGCATTACTCTTCATGAAAAGAATATTATCTCAAACAAAGAGAAGGAAACTCAGAGAAATCAATACCGATCACAGAAATCCGAGTATGATGCACAAAAAATGAGATACAAAAAAGTTCTATGGGAATTCGACAATTTAAGTGTTAGGGCTCCATTCAACGGTCATATAAACAAATACTATTTTGATACTGGTCAAAAAATCTCAAAGGGTGTCCCTATCTTGGAATTTTTGGACAATACCCTTCTTATAGGGAAGGCAAACATTAGTTCAGAAAATGCTAAAAGAATTAGGGCTACAGAAAAAAGATTAAATATTAGAATTCAGGACACTATATTGACAGCTGAACTTCTGGGTATTAGCAGACAAATGAGCAATGAAGCTCCATCATACAAGCTAGAATTTCAAATCCAAAACGAAGAGAATAGACTGATACCTGGAGAAGTTGTTGAAGTTGAGATTGAAATTAGTGAGTATAAGAATCATATTTCTTTCCCATCTACGGCAATTGTCATGGAAGGAGATAAATATTTCCTTTTCCTCGAAAAAGACAATACTGTAAAAAAAATTCAAATCATTCCCACACAATTAGACAATCAAGTTTCAATCGTTCCTCAAAATCAAATACCAGAGCTTCATAGAATCATAATCAATGGCCAAGCCCGGTTGGAAGGTAACGAAGAAATAAGGGTCAATGAATAATAAATGCGAATAATTGAATTCTCGGTAAAGAACCCTGTTTTTTCAAATCTCTTGATGGCGACAATTATAATTTTTGGTCTTTATGTCGGATCAAACCTACCTAAAGAACTATTCCCATCAATAGGTTTCGAAAAAGTAACAATTGTAACAATATATGAAAACTCTGTGGCCGAAGATATAGAAAAATTAATAACAATTCCAATTGAAGATAAGATTTCTGGAATATCAGGAATAAAGAAAATTACTTCTACATCATCAGAGTCTAGATCGTTTATTGTTGCAGAGTTATTGCCCAATGAAGACATAAAAGAAGTTGCACAGGAAATCCGATCTGAGGTTTCCCAAATAAGAAATGATCTCCCTGCAGACATAGAAGACCCAATCATCCAAGAAGTAGAGGCAAGCGCGCCCCTAATAAATGTGTCGATAGGGAGCAATGGTGATGAAAATGAGTTGAGGTTTTATGCGACTAAGCTTAAAAATAAATTAGAAAAACTTGATGAGATAGACGGACTTATAGAATCAGGTTATGGAGACTTAGTCTTTTGGATAAAGATTGATCAAAGGAAACTTCTCCAGTACCGTCTTAGCCTTGATGAAATCATCTCGACAATTAAATCTAAGAATATTGATCTTCCTGCAGGATCAATTAAAACAGGTGAGCAGGAATACAGTATAAGAACAAAAGGTAAGATTGAAAGTATTTACGAGCTGGAAAATGTTCCTCTAAATAAGAAATACAACAAGATACCTTTAATCCTTAAAGACATTGCGACTATTGAACTAGGCCAAGAAAAGGACCTCTCTCTTTCGAGAATAAATGGATTTAAGTCAGTTTCATTTTGGATAGAAAAACAAAAGAACAAAGACGCAATTAAATCTGTTGAAAAAATTAGGAATACAGTTTCCTCTTTTGAGCAAAACTTGCCTAGCAATGTAAAAATATTTATATCTAATGACTCTTCATATTGGGTAAAAGGAAGATTTCAATCAATGGTAAAGACCGGTATATACGGAATATTGGCAGTTCTCCTTATTTTAGCTTTATTTCTTGATTTAAGATCAGCTTTTTTAGCAGCACTGGGTATCCCAGTCGCCTTTTTTGGTGCCTTTATAGTAATGCAATATACAGGGGCAAGTTTAAACGTAATAACGATGTTCGGACTAATTATGGTCCTTGGTATAGTCGTCGATGATGCCATCATTATCGTTGAAAATGTAAAAAGATACATACAAAAGGGTCTTAGCCCTAAAGAAGCTGCAATAGTAGGCACAAAAGAAGTTGCATGGCCTGTTATTGCAACTATTTTGACAAACATTGCTTCGCTATTTCCAATACTTCTTGCACAAGGAACTCTCGGTATATTCCTATCTATTATCCCTCAAGTGGCAATATTCGCTCTAATATTTTCTCTAGTCGAAGCACTAGTTATACTACCTTCTCATTGCGCAGACTTTGTTAAAATTACTAAGGAAACTGGCCTAGTATCTAGGTATTTTAACAAGTTCAGAAAGAAGTATTTAGGTTTCTTAATAATTTCATTAAGATATAGATATTACGTTATAACTATGTCTTCACTTCTACTTCTTATCAGTTTTACAATTCTTTTCAAAATACCATTTGTTCTACTGTACGTCTCAGATATAAATCAATATCTAATTAAGATTCAGAATCCTACCAACTCTAGCTTGGATCTAACAAGTAGCAGGTCTCAGGAAATTGAAAAAATAATATTTGAAAATACTCCTAAAAAACTTCTCAAGAACTCTCTAACTACCTTGGGTATTGATTTCTCTAAAAAGCCACCTATTTTTGGCGACCACGTATCAAATATACTCGTACAGTTTGAGGATTTTGAAAAAAGAGAAGAGAATGGATTGGATTCCATGAAAAAAATTCAGAAGATTGTTGATGAAAAAATTATTGGACCTGAAAGTGTGAGCTTCGTTCAGACTACGGGTCCACCTAAAGGTAAAGACATAGATATAAGAATTATAGGAGAAGATATTTCAGTACTGGTTGATATAACCAGTAAAATTAAAAAATTTCTTAAAGCTAGGGAAGGAGTCTATGGTGTAACCGACAACTTATCTTATGGAAAAACAAAGTTAAATATTATTGTTGACGAACAAAAGGCATCTCTATATGGACTTAGCACACTCAGTATAGGAAGAGAAATAAGAGCAATAGTTGATGGTTTAACAATTGATGAGACGAGAGTTAATGACGAAAAGGCTTATATAAAAATAAAAATTACAGGATCATTCAACAAGGGAGACTCACTGAACCTATCAGAACATCTAATTAGAGCACCTGATGGGTCATATGTGCCAATATCATATTTTTCTGATAACACTGTTGATTCTTCTTTAGTTAGCATATCAAGATATAACAGAGAAAGGGCCGCAAGTGTCACAGCCGAAATAGATTCGGACATTACTACCCCAAGGAATACTATCAATGACGTTATAATCTTCTTTTCAAGTATTAAAGATGGCTATCCTGGATACAAGTTGGCTCTTGATGGAGAAGAGCAAGATACAAGAGAGTCGCTACAAAGTGTTAAAAGAGCTGGAATTATATCGATATTAATAATTTATCTCATACTAGCGACGATACTTAGATCCTACTTCCAGCCTCTACTAATAATGTCGATTCTACCTTTTACAATAATAGGGATAACCGTAGGAGTTTTATTAAGAGGAGATCCAATTTCAATAACTGGACTGATAGGAATAGTTGCCTTGCTTGGTGTAGTGATAAATGACAGCCTGATTCTCATGAACTTCATCAACAAAGGAGTAAGGAATAACAATTTTATCAATTCAATTTTCTACTCTGCAAAAAATAGATTTAGAGCTATAATACTTACCACTCTAACTACATTTGCAGGTCTATTCACTCTTATGTTTGAAACTAGAGGGGAAGCAGCTTTCCTTGCTCCTATGGCAATCTCATTAGGATTGGGGTTAGTTTTTGCAACTTTTATAACTTTATTTTTAATTCCTTGTCTCTATCTATCGTTCGTTGATTTAAAAAGATATCTAAGGCTTAGCTAGGTTCTATTAATTCGCTTATCCTAAAAATTGGATCGTACTCAATATTAAGCTCTAAAAACTTATTCCTAGCGCCCATTTCTCTGTCAACAATTGACAAGATAAGTACAACTTTAGATCCAAGTTTTTCTACTTCTTCTATTGCGGATATTATTGATCCTCCGGTTGAGACAACGTCTTCAACAATCACAACTTCAGTATCACTTAAAGGAGGTCCTTCTATAGCTTTCTTTGTTCCATGTTGTTTTTGTCCTGATCTAACTAAAAAACCCTTTAAAGGGTTTTTCTCTATGTATGACTTATTTAGAATCGCTCCCACTATAGGATCGGCACCTATGGTTGGTCCGCCAACATATAATAGACCTTTGTTGGTTATTTTTTCATAAAAAATATCAGTAATAACCCCTAAAGACTCTGCGGAAAGCGTACTAATCCTAGCATCAATATAATAAGAACTTTTTTCCCCAGAGGACAGGGTAAATTCCCCATTCAAGATAGAGTTCTCTTTTAAATAATTTAATAAAAAGTTCTTCATTTTTAACAGTTCTTATTATTTTGAGTTAAAATAATCATATGTCAAAGTTTCCTCCAGGTTTAAAAAATGCAATTAGCCATTCTTACATGGATGCTCTATACGAAAGAAGGTCAAGAAGGTTTCCAATAGGAGGCGAAATTGATCAAGGGCCTCTTAAATATAAATCTAAACATCCCCCTATTCCGTTAAGCGAACTTGAAGAAGCAATTTTGGCTTGGAATGGATTAGGTATTAAGAATATTAATCTTTCTGATTTTCCCCCTCATAAAGGGCTAGATTTAGAAGTGAAATTCATGAGTAAAACCATTCCCTCCCTTGGAGACATTCATAGAACAGAACTTTTTTATACAAATGACGAAGGGCTTTTCTTATTAAAACTAAATGATAAAGATGCGCCAGATTTGAGAGGTATTGAGGCATTAAAGAAAGAAGATAAAGTAGAGAAGATTCTTGAGCTTTTTCGGGAATCAAGGATAAAAATACATGATGGAAGAGCAAAAATTCCCGATGTACCTCCAGGACTTGCGATTCACAATACATGGAGCGTAAACAAACCTGGGACAACACTCTTTATGCCAGTAACTGACCTATCTGCTGGGCTAATTAATATCTTATTCTTTTATATGAGAGAAGGTCATCGTTTCAACTTTGTTGATGAATTAAATAAAATGAAGCCTGCTGGTACACAGAAATGGATTGACAATGGATATATTAAAAAATCTAATCCTATTCCTTTAATCGAAGCCGAATTAAGGTTTGCGAATGGATATATAGCAGAGCAGCCTCTTTTCTGCCAAAACGTGGTACTAACCCAACAAATTTTAGGATTAGGTGGCTGGATGTTTAGCGGCTTCCAAAGTCGTCATATCTTAGGTGCTGATGAAAGTTTTAAAGGCTTAGGTTTTACATGTGTTAATTCTAAGGATCAGGGCGAAGAATGGGGATCGGCTGTCTCCAGAGCTCCTGTAGGGTTAGACGGTCACTTTGAGTCTTTCTGCCCACCATACTACAGAAATATGTCTGAGGCTGTAGATGCATTTAATGATATGAAGTGGGGGAACTGGGACTCTAAATATATGCCCTACAAGGACCCTACAGGTGTCCTAAGCGCCACACCTAGGCCAAGCAAAGAGGAAATCCAGATTGTAAAAGACATATGTAATTACATATACGATACTTATGGAAAATTTCCGGGTTTTTCTGATCCAATGTATTGCCGTATGATGGTTCAAAACCATCATGTTGATTTAGACTTCTACGATAAATTTTATCCGGAGGGTACATATACTGAAGCACATAAGAACCATTTTGCACTTTGGCATCCCGAGATAAATGACCCATTTAAAAAATAACTTTATAGAAGGAATGGTAATGATGAGAATAAGAAGATAATTATAAAATTCAAAAGACATCCCCATGGAAGAATAGTTATCATCACTAAGATTTAAATATACCTATCAAATAAGAAAGTTCTATTATCTAATCACTAGATAAATCACATAGAGTGATTATATTAAAAAAAATATTTTAAAGATTACCCATTCTAGTCCCAATCTAATGAACCAGCGGTTTGATACTCTGTAACCCTTGTTTCAAAGAAGTTCTTCTCTTTCGATAAATCAACAGATTGAGACATCCATGGGAAAGGATTA
>CAJIYY010000054.1 GCA_905181755.1 Candidatus Dadabacteria bacterium UBA1144 | reverse complement strand
TCCTAATAGATACTTATCCTTTAAAGTAAAACCTGGAAAACTATTATCAAAGAAGAAACCCTTAATGTTCTTCAAAGGATTAAGTACCTTGTACAAGCTGTTTCCTTTCTTTGTAATAAAGCCAGATTCAAATTTTTTAAAGGATGAGTTATTTATCTCAGGGAAGATTCCTAGGTTTGGATAATCTTCGAGTAAAATTTGAAACCCTTCATCTAAATTATATCTTGTTGAGTTGTTGGTTGAAATCCTGCCGCCAGCATCTTTATTTTTATCTAAGATTATATAGTCAATTTTCTTCGATGATAAAAGTTTTGCTATTGTTAGACCAGTTAGACCACTTCCAATTATTATGTTGTCATATATATTTTTCATTCTGATGGAGGGAGTAGCCAGTTTTCTGGTTTTCCGGCATTACCATGAACTCCTTTGAAAATTATAGATAAACTCGAGGAAGCGAATAATATAATTAGTCTCGATACATTAGATAGTGCGAATTTCTTCTTGTCGTCTGAATTAACCCTTGTTTCTATGGACGGGATCGGATAAAAGATTCTCTCGACAATTTTGCCTCTAGTTTTATTTTTATCTTGATTGTTCTCGAAAATTAAGAGGTTCTCTTGAAAAAGTTTCGAGTCCCTATTCTTCATTGTATTATCAGTGTTAGTGATACCATTTTGACTTAATATAGGAAGTACTAGAATGTATAAAAATGAAATTAGATTAAATATTAATGAGAGATTTATTATGAAATATACTGAAGAAACATTGGTGTTTATATAATAGAAGTAGATAAGAGTAAAAAATATAGCATTAATAAGGATGCTAAAAAAAATTGATTTTGTGTAAATCTTTTTATTTTCTATTAACTCGAATCTTTCTAAATGGAACTGGTAGTTTTTGTGTTTATGCTTAGTCCAGTGTTCTGGAACTATTATCTTTGAACCTCTAAGAGTTTGCATTATGTTCATAGTCATATAACTTGGAGCGTCTTTGATGATCAATAGAGAAGAGCTATTGAAGGACTCCTTCTTGGGTTTAAAGATGAGGTTTGTAATAACTTCTTGTATAACAAGTATTGATATTTGAAGTAAGATAGAAAAAATAAAAGCAAAAAGAACATTGTCTATTTTAAAGACGATGTTAATCATATTAATAAAAAAAATAAAGATTAGAAAGAGTAGGCAATTCGAGGCTAGGATTTTACTAATTCCACTATCTTTGTGAGTATTTAATTTTTTACTGGATAATATGTCAAGAGGTAATGTAACTATAAGAACAAGCAGAAAGTAGATGTATGCAGTTTTTAAAGTATCTCCCAAATAAGATATAAGAATTCTACTAAGATCTAGATGTAGGGACAAAAGAACAGATGACACTATAATGCCTACATAAAGTATCCCAGCAGAAAGTTTTATATTGTTAAATTTCATTTTCGAGAAACTTTGAAGCAATAGATATGCCAGATTTGATTGCCCCATCAAATCTGCCATTGGTAAATATATCTCCACACATGCCTAAGAAGACATTTTCTCCTATATTGATAGAGTCATCATTTGGATAGAAATTTTTAGGTGTAGAGTATCTCCATTTGTGATTAGAAAGAATTTTGTATTTATTACCGAAAATTGTATCCAGCTCCTTTTTTAATGAAGAGTTGATATCCTGGTATTCTTTTTCAAAGTTCTTAGCACTGAAGTTCTCAGAGCAAATTAAAGTATAGAAATTTTCCTTTTTTGAAATTCTTTTTTTAAAATTATCTGTGATGGTTGTGAATGTCCCACTTGAAGAGTTTTGAATAAATTCATTATCCAAATTAATAGCATTTTCAGATTCAACCATGATTATTATAGCAGGGAAGTATTCAAGTCTCTTAATTTCAGTAAACTTAGCAGGGTTAATATTTACATTGCTCTTTGTTATTATTTCTATAGATTGATTAATAGGTGAGGATAGTATTACAGAGTTAGTAGTTATTCTCTGTCCATTCTCAAAATTCAGAAACATAGAACCTTCAGAATTATCAATACTAGTTAACTTGAATTCTTTAGATACATTTAAATCTTTTGTAAGGAACTTGGCTACGCTAGTCATACCTTCATATCCTACAAATAAACCAGTCTTTTGAGTTTCTATAAGAATATTATTATTTATTAAGTCTTTTATTTCTGGCAAGTTTAAAAGTCCATCTAGCTCTATGCATTGAATGCCGTGATCAAACTTCCCTTCATTCGACCTTCTGGTTGCTAGCCGACCACCTACACCGCGGGACTTGTCAAACAGCTGGATATTTCTTACACCATGCTTTTTTAATTCTAAAGCGGCAAAGATTCCGCTTATGCCACAACCTATAATTGATACTGAATTAACCATAGCCATATTTTTAAATATTAACCTTAATAAAAATTATATATATAATAACTAAATGTTAAGAAAAATCAGAGATAAAGTTGGTTTACTAGGCCCAAGCCTACTTTGGGCATCAGCGGCAATAGGTGTCTCGCATATAGTTCAATCGACTAGGGCAGGTGCAACCTATGGATACACCTTAATTTTAGTTGTAATTCTTGCAAATCTTCTGAAGTACCCATTCTTTGAATTTGCCACTCGATATACAGTTGTTAAGAATGAAACAGTTCTCGACGGTTACAGGAAAATAGGAAAGTGGGCATTGTATTTATACCTTGCTCTAACAATTAGTACTATGTTCACTATTCAAGCTGGAGTAACATTGGTTACGGCTGCTATTTTCCAAAATTGGTTAGACTTAAATATAGGTCTGTTTGCTGCATCTTTTGTTATATTGTTCTCATGTGTAGTCATTATTCTCCTGGTTAAAGGAGAATCTTTCATTAAGATTATTAAGGCATTAATTCTGGTTCTTGTTGTCTCAACGGTAATTTCGGTTTTTATGACAAGAAATGTTGCACTAACTCCTTCAGATGGGTTTGTAGGACCAGAGATTTTATCTTATGCGGGAGTAACTTTTTTAATCGCACTTGTTGGATGGATGCCGTCACCAATTGATCTATCTGCTTGGACTTCAGTGTGGATAATGGAGAAGAGAAAAGAAAACTCTAACTTTACTTTAAAGGATAATAGCTTTGATTTTAATTTTTCCTATATAACCACAACCGTACTAGCAGTAGTATTTCTTATTTTGGGCGCAAATGTATTCTATGGTTCTGGCACAGAGTTTGCATCTAGCGCATCTAATTTTGTTAGCCAATTGGCTGAGCTATATTCCTCTTTAGGCAAAGGGGCTAGGGGCCTAATACTTTTATGTGCCTTTACCGCCATGTTTAGCACTACCATTACTTGTCTCGATGCATTTCCTAAGGTGTTGAGTAAATGTACAGAATTGATTTTTCTTAAGAAACAATCTACAAAGCTCTTCCTTCTAATCGTAGTCTTAGGAACTTTAATGGTTATATTCTATTTTTCTGGTGAGATGCGTCTCTTGGTTGATTTCGCCACGATACTTTCTTTTCTGACCTCTCCCTTTTTGGCTTATCTTAATTACAAACTTATATATAACTCAGATTTTCCAGCAAGTTCTCGCCCACACTTTGCAGTTAAAGCCCTATCTCTATTGGGATTATTTTTTTTGGGGACTTTCAGTATTGTGTTTATCCTGAATAAGCTAGGATTAATTTTTTAGTTTGTCCAACTTTCACCCTGATAAGTTATAATATCCCTTTATGAAAGAAAGTTATATAAAAGAAAAAATCGAAAATTCTATACCCAATACAACTGTTGAAGTTACAGGGGACGGGGTTCACTTTGAGGCTGTTATTGTAAGTATAAGTTTTGAGGGGTTGTCCACACTTGAGCGTCACAAGGTAGTTTATTCTGCCTTAGGTGACGATATGAAAGAAAGAATTCATGCGTTATCAATGAAGACTTTTACCCCTATAGAGCAGGAAAAAGGAGATTAAAAATGAAAGAAGAAACTAAGGATTTTATAGAAAAAGCTATTTCTTCAGACTTAATTGTCTTATTTATGAAAGGAGATAGAAATGTTCCACAATGCGGGTTTTCGGCCAAAGTTATAGAGATACTTAATGGTTTGAATGTACCTTATCAGACTTACGATATATTATCTGACGAAGATTTAAGGTCTGGTGTAAAAGAATTTTCTAGTTGGCCTACTATTCCACAGCTCTATATAAATAAAGAATTTGTTGGTGGTTGCGACATCTGTATAGAGATGTCGGAGAATGGAGAATTGGCTAAGAAGCTTAACGATTAATGAGCTCTAAGAAGATATTTTTATTAGATGCAAGCTCTTATGTTTTCAGAGCATATCACGCTGTTTCTTTTTTGACTAATTCAAAAAGCTTCCCAACGAATGCAATCTACGGTTTTATAAATATGTTCAACAAATTACTCAAAGACTTTAAGCCAGAGTATTTGGTTGCAGTTTTTGACTCAGGTGGAACATCATTCAGGAACGAGATCTATCAACAATATAAGGCAAATAGAGGAGAAGCACCTGAGGATATCTCTCTCCAATTCCCCAAGATTATAGAATTCTTAGAGGCAAGTGGTATAAAGACAATTAAATTAGAAAACTACGAGGCTGATGATTTGATCGGCTCAATTACGGATAAGTTTAAAGACAAGAATAAAATTTCTATTATTTCTGGTGATAAAGATTTTGTTCAGTTAATAGATAAAAATGTCAACATGATTGATACAATGAAGGGGCGGACCACTAGTATCAAAGAGGTAGAAGAGAGGTACGGTTTAGGGCCAGAATTAATGATCGATTTTTTTGCCTTGGTCGGAGATTCAATAGACAATATTCCTGGTGTTAAGGGCATTGGACCAAAGACAGCTGCTCCCCTTATAAAAGAATATGGGACCATTGAGAATTTGTATAAGAATTTGGAGAATATAGAGAAAGAAAGAATAAGGAATCTTTTGATAGAGCATGAGGATGATGCAAAAGTTAGCAAAATTTTAGTAACTATAAAGAAGGATTTATCTATAGAGGATGATATAGAGGATTTTAAGATTTGTAGTCCAAATATTGATTTATTAAATAAGTTATTTAAAGAATTAGAATTTGATTCTTTTGTAAAACAAAAAGAGAGTGAAGTTTCTGATAATACTTCTGATTATAAAACAGTACTGCTGAAAGAAGATTTTAATGATTTATTGGCAGAATTAAAAAATCAGGAATTTCTATCATTAGATTTGGAGACAACTTCAATATCGCCAATTAGTGCAAAAATTGTGGGGATATCTTTTTCTTTTAAGGAAGGTACTGGATATTATATTCCTATAGCTCATTCTGAAGACACTTCCCAGTTGAGTATTGGGTTTGTTTTAAAAAGCTTGAAGCCAATTCTAGAAAATGAAAGTATTAAAAAGATAGGACAAAATTTAAAATACGAGTTCATAATTTTTAAGAATTACGGAATTAATCTTGGAGGTATTTTTTTTGATACCATGATTGCCGCACATTCAATTGATAGTTCCTTGCAAAGTTATAGCTTGGACAATTTAACAAGAAGATTTTTGGACTATAAAATGATCTCGTACAAAGAGGTTACCAAGGTCGATAAAAAATCTATTCCTTTCGCTAATGTCTCAATAGATAAAGCCTCAATTTATTCATGTGAGGATGCTGATCTTACATTTAGGCTCTATAGTTTCTTGCTAGAAAGATTAGAAGAGTATAACTTACTTGATAATTTCTTAGCCTATGAAATTCCTTTTATTAAAGTCCTAGCAGAAATAGAGCATCAAGGAGTAAATATTGATTCAAAAAGACTAGCAAAATTATCTGAGGAATTTTACAAAATTATTAACAGTATCGAAGGAAAGATTTACAAGTTCATTGGAAAACAGATTAACTTAAATTCACCTCTACAATTAAGACAAGTTCTATTTAATGAACTAGGATTGAAGCCCAATAAGAAGACTAAAACAGGTGAGTTCTCAACTAATTCACAAACTTTGCAAGGTATTGTTAGCCAACATGGAGTTGTCGAGGAGATTCTATCTTATAGATTTTATTCAAAATTACAGTCAACTTACATAGATGCATTGCCAGAGTTAGTAGATAAGGAAACAAGAAAAATTCATACTTCTTATAATCAAGTAGGTACTTCTACAGGGAGGCTATCTTCAAGAAGTCCTAATTTGCAGAATATACCTATTAAGACCAAGGAGGGTAAAAGAATTCGAGACTCCTTCTCATCAGCTAATAAAAATAGGTTAATTATGTCTGCTGATTACTCCCAAATAGAGCTAAGGCTTCTTGCTCACTTTTCTATGGATCCAGTTATGGTAGATAGTTTTAAATCAAATCTAGATATACATTCAATTACAGCAGGGGATATTTTTAATATTGATATGAACGATGTAAATGAAGACCAAAGAAGGTTGGCTAAAACAATTAATTTTGGAATCCTATACGGAATTGGGTCAAAACGATTATCTGAACAAATTAATCAAGATACCAAAACTGCGAAAGCTTTCATTCAAAGGTACTTTGAGAAATATTCTGCAGTTAAGGACTACTTTCAAACAACTATTGATACAACAAGAAACAGAGGTTATTCAGAAACAATTTTGAGAAGAAGAAGATATTTGCCTGATATTAACTCTAATAATTTCATGCTTCGAGCTGCGGGAGAAAGAGCTGCAATTAATAGTCCAATACAGGGTTCTGCTGCCGATATTATTAAAATGGCCATGATTCTAATTAATAATGATCAGTCATTAGTCAGCAACTGTGCAATGATAATGCAAGTTCATGATGAATTAATATTTGAAGTTGAAAAAAATAAAATCTCTGAGGTTTCGAAAAAGATTAAAAATCATATGATTAATTGTATAACATTAAATGTACCTTTAGTCGTAGACATAGGGTTTGGTAATACATGGTCAGATTCTCATTAGTTTTTATAAGTTTTTTCTCTATCCTCTTTTTTGGTGTTATAAATAATTCGTCTGGTCAATCTACTACAGATCTTATAAATAAACAGTTAAAGTTAAGTCCTAATCTGGGGATTTATGTTAAGAATCTTACAACTGGTAAAGTCGTTTCAAGATACAACTCTGACAAAAAGTTGATTCCGGCATCTAACCAAAAAATTCTTACAACTTTATGTTTCTTAGATTACTTGGGTGCTAATTATAGATTTGACTCATACTTCTTTGTAAATAGCTCTCCCAAAAAACCCTCGGAAGCAGACGTTCTTAATAGCTCGTCACAATCTGTAAAAAATTTTTATGTTGATACAAAAGGTGACCCAAGTTTAACTTCTAGGGACCTTGTAAAGGTAGTTCGGTTTTTTAAAAAAGAAGGACTAAGAAGTATAGAAGGAGACATAATATTAGATAACACTTATTATGAACCACCTTATTTTAACAAGAACTGGAAAAATTCATGGAGAGGTCTTGCTTGGGCTCCTCATATTTCTTCAGTTTCCATAGATGAGAATCTTTATAGGACAAAAAGTAGTAAAGATTTGCTTATGACAGACAATCCTCTTTATCTTTTAGGTGTTAAATTAAAACGTGAATTTAGAAAACAGAATATTAAGTTTAAAGGAAGAATTATCTTGTCAGAGATATCAATTCGTTCGAAGTTAAGTTTTACTAAACTAACATACAAACATTCATCTAGAAATCTTGGAAAGATCGTTAGAGTTATAAATAAGCGAAGTAACAACTTATATGCGGAGCATCTATTTAAAAAGCTCTCAGCTAATTTTTATAGAACACCTGGATCATGGAAAGAGTCATCAAAGTTGATGAATAATTTTCTTATCAGGAGGGTGGGAATAGACTCAAAGAGTTTTTCTATTAGTGATGGCTCAGGCCTATCAAGAAAGAATAAAATTACCACTAGATCTATGGTTCTCTTGTTGGAGTATGCAACAAATGCAAAATATTTTAATACATTCTACAATTCATTGCCTGTTGCTGGAATTGATGGAACCTTACGTAAGAGATTTAAGTCAAAACCGCTATATACTAATTTGAAAGCAAAGACAGGATATATAAACAAGGTGAGCTCTTTGTCAGGTTTCTTTAATGGAAGGAATGGCGATCTCTACGCTTTTTCAATAATAGTTAACAACTACAACTATTCAGTCAGACCTTTTATTGAGAAATTATTAACTAAGATCTATTATTTTTAAGTATCTTAAAAAATTCTGAAAAAATATCAACATCAATATCTTGAGCTCTAATGTTGACGTCCAATTCTAGATTCTTTAAGGCAGAGATAACCAATTCTTTAGAGTAGTGTCGTTGCAAGTTGTTGATTAGCTTCTTTCTTCTCTCTGAAAAACAATAGAATAGAAATTCAGAAAATTCTTCATACTGGTAGATTTTGCCAAATTTTTTATTCCTATTCTCAAGTTTTATTAAAACAGACTTAACTTTTGGCTGGGGCCAGAAGTCAGACTCCGTTAGGTCTACCAAGTTCGTGATATTAAAGAAGCTGTTAACTTTAACTACGAAACCATTATATGATTTTGATCCTTTTTTTGAAAGTATTTTCTCAGCAACTTCTTTTTGGAACATAAATATTCCTGTGGAGTTGTCTTCATAACAAAAAGTGTCCACAAAATTATCTAATATTTTCGTGCCTATATTGTAAGGGAGGTTGCCAAAGAATAGCCTTTTTCCTTGACCGATATTCTTTAATTCGCACCGAAGTATATCTTTGTTAAAGATTTTAAAGTTCTCATAAGACTTATATTCTTCTTTAAGGTAGTCATACAATATAGTATCTTTTTCAATGCAAATCGTTTCAGTCTGGATTTTAAGTATCTCTTTTGTTATTGAGCCTAGACCGGGGCCAACTTCTATAATAGTGTCATAGCTCTTTCTTTCGATTTCAGCTACTATTTTATGAATCTTGTCTTTATTAATTAGGAAGTTTTGCCCAAGGTTCTTTTGTGGACTTGTTCCGAGGGTATGAAGTATTTTTTTTATTTCCTGAGACATTTCTAGTAATTAAATTTATATACTCTTTCTCCATGTTTTATCATCCCCAGATTTCTTCTTGCTAAAATAGAGAGATATCTTCTATTGTCTTTTAGGAGCACTAACTCTGTCCTTAACAAAACATTCCCTTCTTTCTTCTTTTCAATTCTTGACTTAAGATCAGTATTTTTATCTTGAAGAAGTATTATTCCTCTAGACTCGATTACAACTGAACCGATCAATATGCATATTATCAAGTACATCAAAGTTCTGATAAAGTTTGTGTCCATTAAAACATGCCGGATAAATATGGGTTTGATTCTTTCTCAATTTGTATTGTTGTTCTTGGACCGTGTCCTGGGAACAATATAGTACTATCTTCTAAGGAGAGGAGTTTCTCTGTGATATTTCCAACTAATTCCTCCATGTTCGTTCCTCCAGTTAGGTCAACCCTGCCAACACTACCAGCAAATACTGTGTCCCCACATATAATAAAGTTCTCCACCAATTCTTCTTCTGGGTTAAGTTCCTTGGTGAAATGAAAGCAGATACTTCCAGGTGAGTGGCCAGGTACCAGTATTGTGTTGAATTTTAGATTTCCAACAGAATACTCTCTATTCTCTTCAATAAATTTCTCAATTTCTGGTATTACAGCATTATTAAATTCAGGTATGCCGAATCTACTTGCCGCTGTACTCATTGCTTGTAGAATAGGAATTTCTTTTTCATGTATAGAGAATTTAGCACCATACTTTTTCTTGAAGTAGTCAACACCATATGCGTGGTCTAGGTGCCCATGCGTGTTCCAAATGTGAACTGAGTCAAATTCTAACTCAGCTAGAGACTCTTCAATTTCATCGGTTTGACTTCCCGGATCAATTAAAATGAGCTCCTTGCTTTTATCAGACTGAATAATGTAAGTATTTTCAACAAATGCTCCGCCCGGTATGATTTTTAATATCATTGTGTTGATAGATTACTACAACTTTTTATTTATTGTCAATTTAAATAGGCTTAACTTGTATTGAGATATTTGCAAAAACCTCGCTGTATAATTTAATCCTAACTTTGAATTCTCCGAGGGCGTTAATAGGCTTCTTCAAATCTATATTTCTTTTATCAATTTCATATCCTAATTTCGCAAGTCTCTCATGAATTAACAATGTTGTTATAGATCCAAAGAGTTTTCCAGAGTTCTCCTTAACTTCGAAGAGTAGTCGCTCTTTCTCAAGTTGCCCCGCTATTTTTCTTGCAGCTTCCGTACTCTGAAGGACATTCTTCTGTATAGACTCATTACGGGAGTTCAAATCATTAAGATTCTTTTTGTTTGCCTCAATAGCAAGATTGTTTGGGATTAAGTAGTTTCTGGCTTGTCCATCTTTAACTTCAAGCACTTCACCTTTCTTGCCTAGTTTTTTTACGTCTACAATTAAGATAATCTTCATGTGGCGATACTATTTATGGCTCACTACATAAGGAAGCAGTGCCATGTAGCGCGCTTTTTTTATCTCTAGAGCAACCTGTCTTTGTTGAAGAGCAGTGCATCCTGTCATTCTTCTAGGAGCAATCTTCTTTCTCTCAGTTATAAAGTTTGTTAGCAACTCAACGTTTTTATAGTTAAGTTTAGTGTCACCTTCTAGTAGTTTAGCAGGTCTTTTTCTAGGTCGTCTTTCTCTCTTGTCATAATCTCTTCTTTCTGCCATTTCTTTCTCCTTTAAGCTAAATTTTGTCTATTAGAAATCTAAGAACTTTAGTTTTCTCAAAACTGAGGATTGCTTCGACTTCCTTTATTCCATCAGCCGTACATTTAGTTTCTAATATATGGTATGTACCGTTTTGGTTATTGTCTATTGTATAGGCAAGTTTTCTTTCTGCCCATTTCTCAAACTTCACAATCTCGGATGAATGTTTATTCTCAATTGTATCCTTAAGCTTAGTTGAAAGTTCTGAAAAGTCTTCTTCAGAAATAGTAGTTGGTACTATAAATAGTACTTCATATAAGTTTGTCATTTCTGACCTCCTGTTATGGTCTGCTGGTCAAGAAACTTGACAACAGGTTGTTAAACATTATACCTAAAGTGAATTATATCTCCATCTTTAACGATATATTCTTTTCCCTCAGATTTCATTAGGCCTTTGTTCTTAGAGTCTTCCTCTGAGCCGCTATTTATAAAATCTTGGAATTCAATAATTTCGGCCCTTATAAAACCTTTTTCGAAGTCAGTGTGAATCTTTCCTGCCGCACTAGGTGCTTTAGTTTGGTCACCTATACTCCAAGCTCTGCTCTCCTCTGGACCAGCAGTATAATAGGTTATTAAATTTAAAATATAGTATGATTTTTCTATTAATTGAGAAAGGCCCTGTGCTTTGATGTTATAGTCGTCAAGAAATAATTTTTTCTCATCTTCTTCCAGGTCTTTAATTTCATTTTCTAGCAACCCATATATTTCAACAAATGATTCTTTCCTTTCTTCAATCTTGGACTTAAGTTTCTTAATTTCTTCCAAGTCGATTGATTCGTTACCAAAGTTCAAGATGTATATAGTAGGTTTTGTTGATATTAGATTGAGCTCCTTGATCATTCTGCTTTCTTCCAAATCGGTATATTTTGATAATGGAACAGGTTCATTGTTGTTAATTGATTTTATTAAGCCCTCGACTATTCGATATTCCTCAATCGCTTTCTTGTCGCCGCCTCTTTTGTTTTTTTCTAATTTTACAATTCTTTTCTCGAGAATTTGAAGATCGCTAATTGCTAGCTCCAGGCTTATTATGTCTAAATCTCTTATTGGATCTATCGTTTCCATCACATGGGTTGTTTCACCTTTAAAGCATCTCAAGACATGGACAATTGAGTCAACTTCTCTTATATTTCCTAGAAATTTATTTCCTAGCCCCTCACCTTTACTTGCTCCTTTAACAAGTCCAGCAATATCTACAAATTTTAAAGTTGTTGGGACTTTCTTCTTCGAATTAAGCAATTCTGCTAGAGAGTCTAATCTAGTATCTGGAACATCTACTATGGCAATATTGGGTTCTATTGTAGTAAATGGATAATTTGCACTTTCTACTGCGGCATTTGTAAGAGCACAAAATATTGTAGATTTTCCAACATTTGGTAATCCTACGATGCCGCAGCTTAAAGAACTCATCTTATAAGAAGATAGGTGCTACAACTAATGAAACTATTGTCATTAGCTTGATTAAAATGTTCATAGCAGGCCCAGACGTATCTTTGAATGGGTCACCAATTGTATCTCCTACAACTGCCGCTTTATGGGCTTCAGAACCTTTTCCGCCTTCATTACCTTCTTCAATATATTTTTTTGCGTTATCCCAAGCTCCACCAGCATTTGACATCATCAATGCGAGGGCAACTCCGGAAACTAACGCTCCAGCCAAGAAGCCTGCAAGGCCACTTGATCCTAAAAGAAGTCCTATGACTATAGGGGCTACGAGAGCTAAAATTCCCGGAACTATCATTTCTTTTAGAGAAGCTTCAGTACTAATTTTAATACAGGATTGATAATCAGGCTCACCTGTGCCTTCCATAATCCCGGCAATTTCTTTAAATTGTCTTCTTACTTCTTGTACCATCTTCTCAGCTGATCTTCCAACTGCTCCCATTGTCATAGCTCCGAATAGGTAAGGAACCATTCCACCAATTAGAAGTCCGCAAACAACCTTGAAGTCTAGTATGTCAACCGAAGTTAAGTCAGTAGCGGCAGCAAATGCAACAAATAATGCTAAAGAAGTAAGTGCAGCTGATCCGATAGCAAAACCTTTACCTATAGCAGCAGTTGTGTTGCCTAAGGAGTCAAGTTTGTCAGTTATCTTTCTAACTTCAGGCCCTAGTTTTGCCATTTCGGCTATACCACCTGCATTGTCAGCAATAGGTCCGTATGCATCCACAGACATTGTGATACCAATAGTTGAAAGCATACTTACAGCAGCGATACCAATTCCGTAAAGTCCAAAACTGCTATGTGATAAATAAATAGCAAGTACTATTACAATAATAGGAAGTGCAGTACTCATCATACCAACAGATAGTCCACTTATAATATTAGTTGCCACGCCGCCTCTAGTAGAAGCTGCTGCAATCTCTTTAACAGGCTTACCTGCTGTGTAGTATTCTGTAATTCCTCCAATTAAGGATCCAGAAGATAGACCAATTATTGAACAAGCAAATATGCTTAGTATGGTTGAGCTCGATAGTCCAGAATTAGAACCTACCCAGTTCAGTGAAAAATATGCGAAAACTAGGAATAAAATCCCAGCAGTTAGCGATGCTTTTCTAAGGACGCCAGATGGTTCAGAGTTCTGAATTAAGTCAACCACTTTTGTTCCTATGAATGACGCTAGTGTTCCTACGATAATTAAAATAATTGGGAACCCATATAGTGCAAATTTAGCTTCAGGACCATAGGCCATATTCGAGGCTATTACTATTGTTGCAATTACCCCACCGACATATGATTCAAATAAATCTGCTCCCATACCAGCAACGTCTCCAACATTGTCTCCAACATTATCAGCAATGGTTGCGGGGTTTCTTGGGTCATCTTCAGGTATACCTGCTTCCACTTTACCAACCAAGTCAGCTCCAACGTCTGCTGCTTTGGTATAGATTCCGCCACCAACTCTTGCAAATAATGCAACAGAACTTGCTCCCATTGCGAATCCTCCAATGTTAGTAGCAAAACTTACTAGAAGTTCTTCAGTTATCGTCGTATTGTTAAAGTATAAAGTAAAGGCAGTTGCAAGCCCCAATATTCCAAGGCTGGCTACAGAGAAACCCATAACGCTACCACCTTTAAAGGCAGTAACAAGAGCTGGGCCTTGCCCTCCAGTATTAGCAGCTTCCGCTGTTCTACTGTTTGCAATACATGCAGAAGTCATTCCTGCCCATCCACATGTCATAGATAGTATTGCTCCTCCAAAATAAGCTAAGGCTGTATGCATGCCCAAAAAGTAGAAAAGTGTTGAGCCGACTACAAAAACAAAGATTACGATGTATTTGTATTCTTCTTTGATAAAAGACATCGCACCATTATAAATTGTTACCCCTAGTTTTTTCTGAAGATCATTTCCTCTTGGCATTGATCTTATGTTTACGTAAGTCACTTGGGCATAAATTAATCCAAGTACTGCTAGAATTATTCCGCCATAAGTGACAAACTGATTTGTTAAATCCATATTCTCCTCCTTTTATGTGACTTAGTTTAGGTAATATTCATTGAATTTTACTGTTAAATGTGTTCATTGCAAATGAAATACTCTCAAAAACTATAGAGTAAATTATCTTTTCTGCTAAACTATTGATATTATTGACAATTTTGGATTCATTTTTTGTGAACTTTGAAAGAACGTATTTGTTCGTCATTGATTTTTCTTCGGGTTTTCCAATGCCAATTCTAATTCTTGTAAACTTGTCGCTTCCAATCTTTTCAATAATTGAACTTATTCCGTTATGCCCACCTGAGCTACCATCGCCTTTTATTCTTATCTGACCCACTTGTAAATCAAGGTCATCGTAGACAACAATAATTTGTTCCGGAGGAATTTTGTAAAAATCTTTTACAAGCTTCACGGAATCTCCACTGTTGTTCATATAAGTTTGAGGCTTTATAGCTATTATCTTTTCGTTTTTTTTACTAATGGTTCCGAAGAATGAGTCAAACTTAGATTCACCTAAATTAAAACCTGTTTGGATTGAAAAAGAATCAATAAAAGAGAACCCGATATTATGTCTGGTTGAGGCATACTTTTCACCAGGATTACCCAGACCGACCAATAAAGTTATATTGCTATTTGTCACTTTCTTCTTTAGCTTCTTCGCCTTCTTTAGCTTCTTCGCCCTCTTCGCCTTCTTCTCCTTCTTCAGCCTCTACTTCTTCTGTGACAATTCTTGGAGCCAGGACGCTTATAGTTGTACTCTCCGGATTAGATAATACCGTAACTCCTTCTTCTACAGGAAGGTCCTTTACGAATAATGTATCTCCTATATTTAAGTCGCTTATATCGATTCTAATTTCATTTGGTATATTCTCAGGTATACACTCTATGCTAATTTGATTTGACAGAGTCTGGATTACGCCACCTTGCTTAACTCCCTCTGGCTTACCGATAAAAGTTAAAGGACAAACTAGTTTAAGTTTCTCACCATCAGTAATTTCATAGAAATCAAGATGAAGAGGTGCGCTAGTAAGAGTGTCTAGGTGAGCTTCCTTTAAAAGAACTTTTCTTTTTTCTTTGTCTCCATCAATAGAAATAGAAATAATTGAATTTTCTCTTGCTACAGTGCTACTAAGGAGCTTCTTAAGTTCCTTTGGATCAACACTGATATTTACATTTTCCTTATTCTTTCCATAAACAACTGCAGGAACAAGGCCACTTTTTCTAATTTTATTATTTGCTTGTTTACCAAGGTCTTCTCTTTTTGTTACATTCATCTCAACGATTACCATTTTTTTCTCCTAAGAAAATAACTGACTAATAGATTTATTGTTCCTAATTCTATCTAATGCCTCAGCAATTAGAGTAGATACAGTCAAAACTTTAATTTTATTAGACCCTTTCAATTTTTCTTGATTATCTATTGTATCAGTAATTATCAGTTCATCAATACAAGAATTGTCAATATTTTTTAGAGCATCCCCAGAAAGTACACCGTGAGTACAAAACATAGACACACTCTTTGCTCCAGCTTTAACTAAAGCTTCGGCCGATTTTGCAGCCGTCCCACCTGTATCAATGAGGTCGTCAATCAATATAACGTTCTTGTTTGCAACATCTCCTATAACGTTTGTTATTTCGGCTA
>CAJIYY010000053.1 GCA_905181755.1 Candidatus Dadabacteria bacterium UBA1144 | reverse complement strand
AACTCATCATCAGAAACATCAGGCAACCTTAGTCCAACCGCTATTGCATCTTGAACTGCTGGATGCATAAGTGCTAAATCAGCAACTGCAATTGGGTCAACATTCTCACCGGAGACTCTTAGTCTTGTATGTCTACCAATAAAGTAATATCTTCCATCAACTCCACAAGCCATCACGTCATCAGAATTAAAGAAACCGTCATCATCAAATGCTTCACGTGTTCTTCTTTCATCCTTAAAGTACTCATTTAAGGTTGTATTTGGAACTAAAGGCCTAATGTAGAGAATTCCTTTTGCTGAGTCTGGAGGAGTAGCATCTATGTATGGGTCCCAATGAGGTCTTATAACCTCTTCTATTTTCTCAGGATTTCTTAGTTCTACATAGAACCCTTCCGTAGGGTAGCCCATGGATTTATCTCTTTGATCTTCTGGGTTCTTCCATAAAACCATCCCCATTTCGGTAGATCCGTAGCCATCGATTACTCTGAGGCCAAATCTTTCTTGAAATTCTATCAAGTTTCTAGGGGCAGGTGACCCAAGCATTATTCTAATTTTATGTTTTTTGTCATATTCGCTAGGTTTAGCTGACCAAAGATACTCTGCGACTGCTCCTAACATGTTGACGCATGTTGCATCACAATCATGAGCCCATCTGAAAAAATTTGATGCTGAAAATTTAGGGAAGAAGACTGCAGTGGCACCGGCTCCGATAGAGGTAAATAGACACATTGCTTGAGCATTTGCATGACCTAGGGACAGTACACTCATTAAGACATCATCGCTCCTAATTCCTTGTTGCTGCAAGTAAGCTCTAACTGTTAAGACTACTCCACCATGTTCTCTTACTACACCTTTAGGCATTCCAGTTGTTCCAGAGGTGAACATGCATCTTTCTTTATCATCGATTCCTACATCTACATTAGGGTTTTCACTTGAACCTTCATATAAGTTATTAAATGGCTCACAAGATATATTACCTATCTTACTAGGCACCTTAGACGAATCACCAGTTACATAGATAACTTTTAAGTTCTCTAGTTTTTCTGCTATATCTTCAATAAGAGGAAGACCAGAGTCATCAACTACTAAAGCAATTTGATCAGAATAATTAATTATATAAGCAAGACGCTCACCTTTTTCATCTTTATTTATAGGAACTTGAATTCCTCCAGTTTTATGAATTGCCAAAATAGAGAGAACAAATTCAGCACAATTAAGCATGTACATGCCAACCTTGTCTCCTTTACCAACTCCAATATTAATCAATCCGTTTGCTACTTGATTTGCCTTGTCGTTTGTTTCTTTGTATGAGTATGTTTCTACAACTTCTCCGGCTGAGTTCGCAATCTTGAACATTGCCTTGTCTGGGTAACTCACAGCCCCTGATTCTAGGTACTTAGTCATAGGTTTCCACTGAGTAGTATCGTCAAAGCTTTGATTTGGCAAGATACCGGGTCCAGTATATTCTTCCGATCTAGTTTTAAATAATAATTCCATTAAATTCACCTCGTTTTAATTAAAAATAAATAATATAGGTTGCCATATTTTTTAAAAACTTTAAAGGGCTTTTCACTTAAAAAGATACTTTTCTTAATTGAAAGGACCTTGCTTACCGGGCTATATTCAAATAAAACACTAGATAAACGTGGCTTTCTTTATTTTTCTGACAAACCTTTC
Organism: Candidatus Dadabacteria bacterium UBA1144; assembly: GCA_905181755.1. Classification (GTDB taxonomy): domain Bacteria; phylum Desulfobacterota_D; class UBA1144; order UBA1144; family UBA1144; genus TMED58. The sequence continues at coordinate 6,911 of CAJIYY010000053.1, read as the reverse complement.
AATTTTTTTTAGCATTTCACCTTTATTCTTAAGCCCTTCTTCAATCAGCTTTATAATAGCACTTCCAATTATTATCCCATTAGCCAGTTTCTTAAGTTCATTCACATGACTAACATTAGAAATACCAAAACCAACACAAACGGGTCTTTTTGTTTTTCTCTTTACTTTCCTAATGAATTTTTTTAGGTCTACATCTAAACTTTTTCTTGCTCCTGTTACCCCTGTAACGGAGACTAAGTAAATAAAAGAATTAGAAAGCTTTGAGACAATATTAATTCTTTCCTCTGTGCTTGTAGGTGCTAGCAAGTAAACTAATTCAATTCCGGCTTCATTAGCTGCTGTTTGGGCTTCTTCTGCTTCTTCAGGAGGAAGGTCAACAATCAAAACCCCATCTCCACCAACTTTTTTAATTGATCGCATAACTTTCTTAAGGCCATATTGCAAGAACGGATTAAAGTAGCCAAATAGTATAATTGGAGTTTCGTAGTTATTTCTAAATTTTTTAATCATCGCAAGTGAATGATCTATATTTGTCTTATTCTTAAGGGAACGCTCAGTAGCTTTTTGAATTGTTGGGCCGTCAGATATTGGATCAGAGAAGGGTATCCCAAGCTCAATTATATCAACCCCGTTGATTGCAAGAGTCTCAAGAATTTTACCGGAAGTCTTAATATTAGGATCGCCGCAAGTTACATACGAAATAAAGCAGGTCCTATTGTTTCTATTGCATTCCAGAATGGTGTTGATTAAATTCATATTAATACGAATTTTCCTTTTTTAAGAATTCCCTAACTGACTGGAGGTCTTTGTCACCTCTTCCAGAAAGATTCACAATTATTGATTGAGTTTTTTTCATTTTTTTTGCAACCTTCATTGCATATGCTAATGCATGTGAAGTTTCCAAGGCAGGAATTATTCCTTCGTTTTGCGAGAAGTATTCTAGCGCTTTTACAGCCTCTGTGTCATTTATAGATACATACTGTACCCTTTTGATGTCATTTAAAAATGAATGTTCTGGTCCTACTCCAGGATAGTCTAAACCGGCTGATACTGAATGAGTTTCAGCTATTTGACCATGTTTGTCTTGAAGAAGATATGTCATGCTACCATGCAGAACTCCTTTTGATCCGGCAGATATGCTCGCAGAATGGAGCCCAGTTCTTATTCCACTACCTCCAGCTTCTACCCCAACCATCTTTACACTTTTGTCATTCAAGAAAGGGTAAAACAAGCCTATCGCATTCGAGCCACCCCCAACACAGGCGACTAGCAAATCAGGAAGCTTAGATTGTGCTTTGATAATTTGCTTTCTACTTTCATCACCTATGATTGCTTGAAAATCCCTAACTATCATTGGATAAGGATGCGGCCCAGCGACACTGCCTATGATGTAGAAAGTGTCATTTATATTTGTTACCCAGTCTCTCAAAGCCTCATTTAATGCATCTTTTAGTGTTTTCGAACCAGACTTGACTGGTATAACTTTAGCTCCTAATAGCTCCATTCTCTGAACATTTATTGATTGCCTGTGGGTATCAAGTTCTCCCATGTAGACTTCACATTCGAGTCCTAATAGGGCACAAACAGTCGCGGTGGCTACTCCATGTTGACCCGCACCTGTTTCTGCAATTATTCTATTCTTTCCCATTGCTTTTGCTAGGATTGCTTGACCTACAGTGTTGTTAATTTTATGTGCACCTGTATGAGCCAAGTCTTCTCGTTTCAAATAAATCTTGGCACCATTTAACTCTTTAGATGTCCTTTCGGCTAAATACAGTGGAGTAGGCCTCCCAACAAAGTCTTTAAGTAAACTGTTTATTTGTTTTCTAAAGGTCTTATTTTTTTTAATTTTTCTATATTCTTTTTCTAGTTCATCAAGGGCAGGGATTAGAGTCTCTGAAACAAATTTTCCGCCGTAATTACCGAATCTTCCATTTTTGTCAGGGAATTTCTTTAAGTTCTTGCTCATGATTTTATTAATCCTACTATAGTTTCTAGTTTTTGAACATCTTTAACTCCAGGTGATTTTTCTACTCCTGAGCAGATGTCAAAAAAACTAGTCTTAGATTCTTTGATTGCGTTACCTATATTCTCTAAATTTAACCCACCTGAAAGAATAATTTTTCCTCTATCAGCTATCTCCGAAATTAAACTCCAGTCAAATGATTTCCCAGTTCCACCTTTAAAGTCTTTATCAAAGGTATCAAAAAGCCAGTACTTTGAATTATATTTCTCGAAGTCTTTATTTCTTTTAGAGCTTATTGAAAAAGCTTTTATAGTTTCCAGTTTAATTTCTTCAATGAGATTAGGGCTTTCTTCACCATGGAGTTGGACATAGTCCAAGTTAACTTTTTCTCCAATAGAGTTGATATAACTTGAGCTTTCATCTACAAACACCCCAACTTTCTTAATAGAGAAGTTAGCTAACATTTTGCATATATCTTTGGCATCTTCAGGATCAATAAATCTGGGACTTTTTTTGTAAAAAATAAAACCGATAAAATCAACTTTTAGTTTTGCACATAAGAGTGCATCTTCAATGTTAGTTATTCCACATATTTTAACTTTATTCATCTTTAACCAGGTTTAAGTAATTTGCTTTCATGCTTTCAAAGCTAAAGTTTTCTCTAATATGAAGCATAGCAGAGTTTCCCATCTCTCTTAAGTTTTTCTTATTTTTGTATGCAAGCTCAATAGTGTGAGCTATGTCATCCATGTCCTCTGAATCAACTAAGTACCCATTTTTTGATGGTTTAATTAATTCCTCAGTTCCGCTATTTTTAGAGCCTATTACTGGAGTAGATCTAGACATGCTCTCTATTGCCACGTTTGGTAGTCCTTCAATTTTTGAATTCCATGTTCTATTGCATAAAATAAAAACATCTGCAGAGTCGTAATACTTGTGAACTTGAGATCTTTCGATACCTCCAGGAAAAGAAACACTTGATTCTAAGTTAAGTGATTTAACTAGGGATTTGTATTTCTTTAGATGGCTACCTTCACCAACACAAACATATTTAATGTTCTTGTTTCTGATTTTTCCTAGAGCTTTTATAACATAATCCTGACCTTTTCTTGGTAAGAGCCTAGAGACAGTTAACAGTATAAGTGTTTGATTGCTATCTCTTAGATAATCCAAGAAGTTGGAATCCTTATCTTGTTGAGTAAAGTTTGAATCGATTCCATTATAGATTAATTTAATTTTCTTTTTAGAGAAAAATTCTTCTTCTTCTTCCATTAACCTTTTAGTATTTCTACTAACTGCAATAATATATTTTGAGTTTTTATATAGTCTCTTTAATAGAAATTTGTATAAAGTTTTAGATAAAGCCTTATTTTTTATAATAGACTCAATTCCAGAGCCAGCAATTCTAACTATCTGATCGATGTTTTTTTCATTAAGCAATCCACCTACAAGTTCAGCTTCTTCTCCTAAGAAAAATATTTTTTCTGGTTTAAAAGACTTTAGTATCTTCTTAATTTTAAGTAAGCCTAATATATACTGAATTAATGGAATTTTTTTAAAGTGCTTACCTCCTGGGAAGTTGATTCTTTCAGTAGAGAAATTATCAGACTCTTTAAGATTCTTATGTCCATAATTAGGACAACATACGGTTACTTCATTCTCAGAACTTAATATATCGGCAATCATTTTTGCAGATGTTGCGATACCACCCTGAAAAGGTGGGAACTCATGGGTATATATTAAAATCCTCATTTTTTAATTATATTCCATTATCTAATATATAAAAGGTTTCGAATTAACGGTATAATTTAATTAATTATTGGAGGTTGTAGATGATAGGTGGTTTAGGTGTTGGAGAATTAGTAATCATCTTGGTTATTGTTCTTTTGATTTTCGGACCTAATAAGTTAGGTGATGTTGGGTCGGCTATAGGCAGAGGAATTTCAGGATTCAAGAGAGCGATGCAAGATAAAGACTCTAAAGATGATAAAGATGAAGATACTAAGATTTAATTATATTTTTTGAGCTAACTCTATTAGGACGCCATTAAGACTTTTAGGATGAGCAAATGCAACCAAAGTGTTGTTTAATCCTTCTCTAGGTACAAGGTCAATCATTTCAATGTTATCATTTTTGAGTGATGTAATACTTTCATATATATCATCAACCAAATAACAAATATGATGCATTCCCTCCCCTCTCTTTTCCAAGAATTTTGCAATTGAAGAGTTCTCGACTATAGGCTCAAGTAATTCTATTGCTGAAGATGTAGAGTTGTGAGGAACAAGCATTATTGCTCTTACTCCTTGGTCTTCAACTGATTCATCATGTGCAATCTTCAAGCCGAGGCTCTTTGCATAAAGGTCAGCTGTTTTAGAAGCATCATGAACTGCTATACCTATGTGGTACAAATCTCCAACCTTAAGAATTCCCATAGCTATTTAATTTAATGTATTACTGGCTATTCATCAAATTATTTTATATAGTTGCTCGGTATCTTTTGGTGAAGTGACTATCTCTAGGTCCTTTATCGAGCTATTTCTCTTATTTTTATCAAGTATCTCTACTAAGGTCTCAGATAATTCTTTTTTAATTTCTACAATGAATTTTGTTTTTTTTGTATTCTTCTTAAGAGATATAATTTCTCTGATCAAATCATAGCAAACTATGTCTTTACGAGTAACAGCTCCTGATCCATGACATGAAACACAGCTTTCACTTACAAGACTTGAAGTTCTGCTACCAATTTTCTGCCTTGTCATTTCAATGATTCCAAATTGTGACATAGGGAGTATTGAATGTTTTGCTTTGTCTCCCTTCATAGCTTCCTTGAAGGTCTTGAATACCTTCTTTCTTTCTGTAGAGCTTTTCATGTCAATGAAATCGATTAAGACAATTCCACTTAAATTTCTTAATATTACCTGGTGAGCAATCTCTTTTGCCATGCTTAGGTTCACAGTTAGATTAGTTTCTTTTTTATTGTTAAGGCTTCTTCCAGAATTAACATCTACGACCGTAAGGCCTTCCTTCTCTTCAATTAACAAAAAAGATCCGTTCTTTAAGTTCACTTTTTTATGAAAGATTCTAGCAATTTCTTTATCAATCTTGTTAGATTTAAATAAGTCTTCTTTCTCTGAAACCAGCTTAACATCAGTGCTGGTCTTAGAAGACAAGTTGTGTGACATTTGTTTTCTAAAGTAATTGTATAGTTTTTTCGAATTCACTACGACTTCGCTAGTATCTTCTGTCATTAGCTCACGGTAAACGTTTTCCATTAAATTGTCTTCTTGATGCAAAAGTATGGGATTCTTTTCTTCATTAAAACTAGAGATTATTTCTTTCCATTTAGCCTTACTCTGTCTTATATCTTCTTTAATATCTTTGAGCTTTTGATTTTCAGATGAAGTCCTGAGTATAATCCCTAGACTCTTTGTTGCTGACTTTTTAAGAGATCTAAGTCTCCCTCTCTTCTCTTCGCTGTTGATTTTCTTTGATATTCCAAAGAATTTAGGTTTGCTTACTATTACGCAAAACTTAGAAGGGAGTGCTACAAAGTCTGATACCTTGGGTGCTTTTCTCGGGTCATAGTCACTAACACACTGAACTAAAATAAAGTTTTTATCTTGAATTTTATAAGAGTCTGAACCGTCAGTCTCAAAGTCTGCTTTTAATGGGTGATAATTAGAAAGGAATGCATTCTTTTCTTCATCAATCTTTACAAATGAGGCTTCAATTCCTTTAGCGGAAAGATTTTTTTTTGCTTTATATATGTTTCCTCTAATTGAAGCTTGTTGGCTTGTATTGTCAATTAAGAAATAAGTTAGTTTAAGGTTGTCAAGTACTGCTACTCTAATTTGATCTAGCGTCTCACTTATTATAATTTTTCTCAATTATTTTTCTTTATTAGATTAATTACTTTATCTACTAAAACTTCTGGCTCTAACAACCCGTTCTCTAATTTAATTACCATATCTTTAAATGTAGCAGTTTCTTTTGTTTTTTCCAATTCATTCCTCAGGCGCTTCTCAACTAATGTATTTAATTCTGAAATTTTTCTCTTGTTTCTTTTTTTGATAAGCAGCCCAGATGACTCCTCATATTCTCTAAAGGACATGATTTCTGTGACTAGTTCGTCAACGCCGATATCATTTTCTGCTTGAGCGGTAAGGACCTTAGTCTTCCACTGGGCGTTATCCTGTTTTAATGAAACCATATAGTCAATTTCTCGAGCCAATTTTTCAGCTCCTCCTCTGTCAGCTTTGTTTACTATAAATATATCTCCTATTTCCATCAAACCTGCTTTCATTGCTTGAATACTATCTCCTGCCTCGGGAACCAGTGTAACTACGACCGAATCGGAGATCTTAATTATATCAAGCTCAGTTTGACCTAGTACAACGGTTTCAATTATTGCAATATCCATTCCAAAGATATCAAAAAGCTTAATCATGGAGCTAGTAGAATATGACAGGCCACCCAGGTCTCCTCTGCTGCCAACACTTCGAATAAAAACTGAACGATCTAAAGAGTGTTCCTGCATTCTTACCCTATCTCCGAGGACAGCTCCCCCTGTAAATGGACTACTGGGGTCTATAGCGACTACTCCAATTTTTAAGTCTAGAGCTCTAAGTTTTTTTATGACTTGATTTGTTAAGGTGCTTTTTCCTGCACCAGGAGGACCCGTTATTCCAATAGTGTAAATTTTGTTAGGGATTTTCTTAACGGAGTTAACTATTTTAAATATTGAGGATGTGTTACTTTCAACAGAGCTTATAAGTTTTGAAAGACAAACTCTATCGTTAGACTCCAAACCTTTGATTAAATCCTTATAGCTTCTTTTCATTTCCCTTCCTTATAATTATATCGAAGTGAGATTTTTTTACTTCCATAACAGAAAGTCTAGACTGCTTCACCAGTGACATGTCAGATAATTTTTTATCTTTCT
>CAJIYY010000052.1 GCA_905181755.1 Candidatus Dadabacteria bacterium UBA1144 | reverse complement strand
ATAGACTGGTAGCTATGTATTCTAATTCATATGAATGATTTTTATAAAGTCGGCCTAAAATATCAATTATGTCATTAATGCAGACATTGGAAATATCAGCATTTTTAAGTTTAAAGACTTCTTCTGGAGTATCATTAAGAAATTCAATATTATATTGATTGGCGATAGAAGCTGCCATATTAGGATCCATTCCTCCTTTAATTAAAGCAGTAATGTATTTTTTATTACTCATATTAACAAGGAAATAGCATACTATCTAAGTGCTCGAGTGCTCCTTTAAATTCATTTTGATCACCGATATAATAAACTTCAATTTTATTTTGTGTCTTTTCGTCCTTCCAATCAAGGGAATAGAATGTAAAAGGTCCTTTGTGGGACTTAGAAGGCGGGCCATTTGACATTATCCAATGGGGATTCCGATCAAAAAAATCCCTGGCACTAATATGACACTGAGTACATTTTCTCCAGATCCTATTCTGACTCAAGATATAGCCAAGTACTAAAACAAGAGCTGCTATAACTATTATATACATGGAACAATTATATCATTGTAAGACTAAAAAAAATCTATATATAACATGTTGACTCTATCTCTAGTTATTCTTTACTTGTTAGGACGGCCATAAAAGCCTCTTGAGGTATTTCAACACTGCCAACATTTTTCATTCTTTTTTTACCTTCTTTTTGTTTATCAAGTAGCTTTCTTTTTCTGGACACATCTCCACCATAACACTTAGCAGTTACATCTTTTCTTAAGGCCTTTACGGTTTCACTTGCTATCACCTTGGCCCCAATAGCGGCTTGAATTCTTACTTCAAATAATTGCCTTGGGATTATCTCTTTAAGTTGTTCTACTATGTCCCTTCCTCTGTAGTAAGAGTTGGATCTGTGAGTAATTAACGAAAGAGCATCAACTATCTCTCCATTTATTAGTATATCAAGCTTAACTAAATCAGACTCTTTTAGATCTGTGGGTTCATAATCCATAGAGCAGTAACCTTTTGTTATTGATTTAACTTTATTGTAAAAGTCATAAATCATCTCAGATAAAGGTATTTCATATTCAAGAATAAGTCTTTCTTCGGAAATAAAGTTTATATTCTTTTGTATACCTCGTCTTGATTCGCATAAGTCTAATAATCTACCAAGGAAACTTTTTGGTGAATGAAGACTTATCAAGACAAAAGGCTCACGTATTTTATCTACTTCACTTAGGTTTGGGAGATTCTTAGGGTTGTCTACTCTTACTACTTTTCCATTTGTCTTATCAACCTCATAAACTACAGTAGGCGATGTTGCTATAAGAGATAAATTAAACTCTCTTTCAAGTCGCTCTTTAATTATTTCCATATGCAATAAACCAAGAAATCCGCATCTAAAACCAAAACCCAAAGCAGCAGAATTTTCAGCTTCATAATTTATTGATGCATCATTTAGGCTAATTTTTTCGAGTGCCTCTTTCAATTGTTCGAAGAAATTTGAGTCAATAGGATATAGACCGCAGAAGACCATAGGTTTAATGTGCTTAAAGCCTTTTAGGGCCTTTGCCGCAGGTTTTTCTGAGAGCGTCACAGTGTCCCCAACTTTTGCGTCCCCTAGCTCTTTAATGGAGGCCGTTATAAACCCCACCTCGCCAGAGCTAAGTGTTTTTACGTTTTTAGATTTAGGACTAAAAATTCCTAAATTTCTAGTCTCATAAGATCTCTCAGTAGCCATAAGCTTAACTTTGTCTCCAACTTTTACGGTTCCGCTGAAGACTCTAACAAGGAGCACAACTCCAAGATATGTATCAAACCAGCTGTCAATTATTAGTGCCTTAAACTCGTCAGAAGTATCAGCTTTTGGAGCTGGCACTCTCTTGATAACCTCGTCTATTATTCCTAGAACTCCTTCACCTGTTTTTGCACTCACAAGAACTGCGTTGCTACAATCAATCCCAATAGTACTTTCTATCTCTTCACAAACTTTTTGAGGATCTGAAGATGGGAGATCTATTTTGTTTACTATAGGTATTATCTCTAGTCCCATATCTGCGGCAAGAAAGGCATGAGCAAGAGTTTGGGCTTCAACTCCTTGCGTTGCATCTACAACTAAAAGAACACCTTCGCATGCCATTAGGCTTCTAGATACCTCATAGCTGAAGTCCACGTGTCCTGGCGTATCAATCAGATTAAAAACAAACTCAACACCTTCTTTGTCTTTGTAATTTATTCTTACAGACTGAGACTTAATCGTAATTCCTCTCTCTCTTTCTATGTCCATATTGTCCAGGAACTGGTTTGTCATATCTCTTTTTGTTACAGTGTTAGTAAGTTCTAGAATTCGATCAGCAAGGGTAGACTTACCATGATCTATATGCGCAATAATACTAAAATTTCTTATATTTTTTTTGTTCATCTATATTTGATTATAAATCATCTAATATAATTTATTGAATAATAATCCGGTAGCAATTTTAGGGTAAAAATATGTTGATTTTTGGGGCATTTTGTCATTATTTAAAACAACCTTCATTATATCGGAAGGTATAAATTTTGGTAGAATTAAGCCAATAGAGCTAGAGCTAATTGTTGATTTTGCGTCTTCTAAACTTTTAAAATGACCAACACTCGAATATTCTGATTTAAATAAATCTATTATTTTTTCTTGAACAGCAAAGACGCTCATTGAATAGAATTTTTCTAGATCATCATCTTTAATTTTACACTTAAATTTTGAATTATTTTTTTCATCTATATAAAAGAATTCATAAGGAAGCAAGAAGTCTTCGTTCATTTCATTATTCCATTCTTCAGTGTGAAAATTCTCTAGAATACTTTCTGTAATTTTAAGTGAATCTGTGGTCCCATTAAGGATCCTATGTGTAGGATTGATGAGTAGACCGTCTTGAATTGTGCCCGTTAAATAAAACATTACATAACTTGCTTCATCTGACTTGTTCTCTTCTTGATAATTTAGTGATGTTTCATATCTATGATGTCCATCAGCAATTAGTATTTCCTTTGATTCAAAGAAAGATGAGATTTGAGAAATGATATCTTGATTACTGATTTTCCACATTTTGTTTGCTATCCCATCTAAGGATTTTGCCTCTATTATTGGAGCAGTGGAAGTTATAAAATCCTTAATTAACTTTTCTATCTTATTGTCAGAATTATCATAGACACCGAATATTGGACTAATGTTTGTTTTACATGAATTCAATAACTTTAGTCTATCAGCCTTTGGTCCGCTGAAAGTCTCTTCGTGAGGAAGAATAACTTTGTCAGCAAATTCAGACAACTTCACTATGGCAATAATCCCGATCCTTTCATACTTTTTTCCTTTGAAAGTAAATTCTTGGTGGTAGGGATATACACTTTCCTTATCTTCTTCAATTAAGATTTGATCATTGATCCATTTGTTGAATGTAATTTTAGCTTCTTCATATTTACCATCACCTTCGGTTCTGTTTAAATCAACTTTTATAATATTATTTTCATGAAGAGAGTAGAGCAGATTTTGTTGATCTTCGTTTATTACATCGTAAGGAGGGGCAATAACTTTGCTTATATCATCGATTTTTTCATTATTGTATCTTAACCCCTTGAAACCTTTAACTTTTGCCATTATAAAAATCCTCTATGCTTCTTGAGCTTAAGTCACCTTCTCTAATGATTATAGCCTCATTTTCTGTGTTCTTTATTATTGAAGACCCTAATGACTCTGCTATGTCACCGTAGTCTATTATACAATCGACTAAATTATGGAAACTATTATATATTGTTTTAAATAAAAAAATATTCTTATTTCCGCTTAGGTTTGCGCTCGTTGAGACTATTGGGAAATCTATGTAGTTAAATAGTAGTTTTACAAATGGATGTGAAGAGATTCTGCAGCATATCTCACCACTAGGGCTAACGATTTTATTATCTATAGCAGATGTTTCCTTTATATCTAGCAGGATAGAGAAAGGTCCGGGTGAGAATTCCTGAATTAATTCAGTTTCCTGATTTTTTAAAATACAGTGATTATTTATCATCTCAATGTCTTTAAATAGTAGAGTAAAATTTTTTTCCTTGTCTCGTTTCTTCATATCGTATATTTTTTCTATTCCTGCTCGACTGTTGGCCGAACATCCAAGGCCGTATAGGGTCTCTGTTGGATAACATACTGTAGATCCATTTCTAAAAAGAATTGCGATTTCTTCTATGTCTAATTGAGATTGGCTATAAGTTAACAATTTTATTTATTATGTTTCTCTGCAGCTTTGATAACTTTATTCTTTAAACTTTGTCTAAAATTAATTAAGGACTTTTTGATTTCTGGATATTTGATCGAAAGTATTGAAGCAGCATAAATCCCAGCATTTCTTGCGCCGCCTTTACCAATTGACATAGTTCCAACTGGAATACCAGGAGGCATTTGAACTATTGACAAGAGAGAGTCTATCCCATTCAGGCAGGATGAGTCTATTGGAATACCTATTACAGGTAGCGTTGTATAGGATGCAACTACCCCGGGCAAATGAGCAGCCCAACCAGCTGCAGCTATAATTACTTCTACGCCTCTATCTTCGGCAGTACTCATATATTCATCTAAGAGCTCAGGGGTTCTATGAGCGGAAGCAATTCTAAGATCATAGGGAATTCCTAGTTCTTCTAAGATGCTGCAGGCATCTGATGCTTTCTCAAGATCTGAGTCACTACCAACTATTATTCCAACTAAAGGCATGGTTTTAAGTTATCCTGATTATGCTAATATTTCAAGAGTACTTAGGAGATAGTTTTGATTACAAAAGAATTTTTTGATGATATATGCTTTATAACTCAGCACGACCATGCGAGGGTATCTTTAGATCTGTTTTCTATGATTAGCCCAGATGTAACTCAGGGGCTAGAGGTGTCTGAGGAATTAAAGTATGCAATAAGGAATCATGATTGTGGATGGATTGAATATGATACCATTCCGAAAACAAGTAAATCTGGGGATATTTTTACTTTTCAAAACATGAAACCGTCCCTTCAAGATGAGTTATGGATGAAAAGCATTATAAATTCAGTCATACCTTATTCCTCTGTTCTAATTGCTGAGCATTTCAAAGCATTGAGCGCTAACTCTAGTAATAGGGGAGATAAAGATAGTTTCCATAGCAAATGTAGTGATTTTATAAATAAAAACTACTCAGGAATTTTAAATAATATTAATCAAGACGTCTTTAACGTTGAGTTGGGATTCCTAAAGTTCACAGATTTGCTTTCATTGATCTTGTGCAGGGAAAGAGAAGTTGTTAAAGATTTGATTCCCTCAGTCAAATCGCTTGATGGTAGTGTTACTAGTATTAATATAAATAAAGTTAGTGATTCAATTTATAGTTTTCCTCCAGGTTTTTTGAAGGCCAAGCAAAATATGATTGAGATTCCGTATAAAATCCTTCCAAAAGAGTTAGTGATGACGCCGAAGAAGCTGAAAGATGAATTTAGAAACTCTACTACAATGTTTAGAAGAATAGGGCTATCTAGCTAAAGAGTAGTCTTCTAAATTTATATTCTTCAGAAATGATCTTTTAATTTTTTGAGTCGAAGTTTTTTCAAAATCATGGGAGGATAAATAAAATTTCTTTACTCTTTTATATGATTCCAGGCCCTTATTGATTTCAATGCAATTTGAGTAAATAACCTTTCCAATCTCAGACTCGTCTTTATCTTTAACAAACTCTTCGTCAGGACGTATCAGAGCGATTATATTTTCATTGTCATCACTGAAAACTACAATATCTTTTATGTAAATTGAAGAAGAAAAAAACTCTTCAATTTCTTCTGGATAAATGTTCAAACCGCCTTTGTTGACTATGACGAACTTTTCTCTTCCAGTTATATAAAGGTAGCCTTCTTCGTCAATAAAGCCAATATCGCCCGTATTTAGCCATCCATCTTTTAGTATCTCATCAGTCAGCTCTTTGTTCTTGTAATATCCTGGGAAAATATTTGGTCCCTTTGCCATAATTAGACCATGCCCCTTATCGTTTGGATTTTTTATCACAACCTTACACGAGCTAATAATTCTTCCTACCGAGCCAATTTTTTGATTATTCATTGGGTTTACTGATATTAGAGGAGAGGCTTCTGATAGCCCATATCCTTGGGTAATAGGTAATCCAATATTTGTAAAGAAAGTTTCAACATCAGAATTCAAAGGAGCTCCCCCACTGAGAATCACTTTTAACTTTTTTAATCCTAATTTTCTTCTCAAAATAAGTCCAAAAAGTTTTGGAAATAATTTGAATATTATCATTTTTATATTAGACCGAGATATTGTTTTGTTTATATTCTTATAGATCTTTTCTAGAATTAAGGGTACAACCGGCCATACTGTTGGTTGAAACTGATTCATTTCTTTGGCCATGTTAGTTATGTCAATTTTCGAGCACAGGTGCGTATGGTTACCTCTGCTGATATTATGCAAAAGACCACATGTTAATTCATATACGTGATGTAACGGAAGAATTGAAAAAGATTTCTGATGATTTTCTAATGGCAACATTGAATGAATATCTTTAATATTTGATAGTAAGTTGTTTTGTGTTAGCACCACTCCTTTTGGTGTACCAGTGGTGCCAGAGGTGAAAAGTATCTCAGCGATATCGTTATTTATTTCACGCTCTAGGCTTCTTATGTTTTTTAGTAAAACTAGGGGCTGCATGTTCTTGCTCCCTTTGCCCTGAACTTTTATTTCAACACTATTCATCGAGTGAATTAAAGATTTTAGCTTAGTAGAAATATTAAAATTTTTAACATTGTCTACTAAAAAAAGTTTGGAGTTAGTAAATTCGAGAATGAATTCTATCCCTTTTTTGTTCATCTTCGGATCTATTGGAACAACTACGCAACCAATTTTAATTATTGAAAAGAAAGTAACTACCCAGTCGATAGAGTTAGATCCGGCAAGGGCTACATTTGAGCCAGCCTTAATTTGGATTTTATATAGCTCTTCAGCTTTCTTGTCTATCGCAGAAAGGAGCTCGGAATATAGGAGAGAGTTAAGTTTTTCTTTTTTATATTCAGATAATGCAATTCTTTCAGGAAAGTTATTTGCAGAATTCTTAACTAAAGTGTAAAGATTTCTTATCTCCTCAATCTTAGGTGTCATTAAATATAATAATACAATAGTTGTTAAATTTTATTCAATTTATAAATTGGCACACATTTTGCCAATTTATAAATAATCTATAAAAACGGAGGTTATAAAAATGGTTAAAAAAACAATTTTTTTTTTAATGTTTCTATTTTTATGTACTATTTCACTCTTTCTAACGAAAGATGCCTCAGCATCTAATTCTCCTGATGAGACTGCGTTTATCTTCAACACTTTGTTGTTCTTAATTTGCGGGTTTCTTGTCATGTGGATGGCTGCTGGATTTACAATGCTTGAATCAGGCATGGTCAGGTCAAAAAATGTTTCTACTATTTGTTTAAAAAATGTTGGACTATATGCAATTTCGGGAATTATGTTCTATATAGTGGGATACAATCTTGCTTATGGAATACCGGAGGCGGGATATATCGGCACTTTTACCTCATTCGTAGCTGTCGAAGATATGGCAACTGGTTATGCGGCACATTCGGACTGGTTCTTTCAGATGGTTTTTTGTGCCACTACAGTTTCAATAGTTTCTGGAACTGTTGCCGAAAGAGTTAAAATATGGCCATTCTTTATTTTTGCAGCAATTCTTGCTGGTGTTATTTATCCAATTGAAATGGGTTGGCAGTGGGGCGGTGGATGGTTGTCATCTATCGGGTTCTCTGATTTTGCTGGCTCAACCCTTGTTCATGCAGCAGGCGGTGCGGCAGCATTGGCGGGTGCTCTAATTATTGGGCCTAGATTAGGCAGGTTTAGCGCGAATGGAACACCACATGCTATACCAGCTTCAAGTATTCCTCTTGCTACTCTTGGTACTTTTATTCTGTGGTTAGGTTGGTTTGGGTTCAATGGTGGATCTCAACTCGCAATTGGGACAATGGATGATGCAGTTGCAGTCTCAAATATCTTTGTAAATACAAATATTGCAGCCTGTTCTGGTTTGATAGTTGCAATGGTTATTTCACAGTTAATTTATGGAAAAGTAGATATTACTTTTGCATTAAATGGGGCCTTGGCTGGTCTTGTGTCAATTACTGCAGAACCTCTTGCCCCAACAGCTTTCAGTTCCATGCTTGTTGGCGGAGTTGGTGGCCTAATTGCAGTATTCGGAACACAGTTTATTGAAAGTTTGAAAATAGATGACGTTGTAGGGGCCTTACCAGTTCACTTGATAGCTGGAATATGGGGAACTATTGCTGTTGCAATAACAAATACAGATACATCATTTGTGACTCAAGCTATCGGGGCATTCTCAGTAGTTATATTTGTCTTTATTGTCTCTTCTGTGGTGTGGTTCTTACTCAAAATGACTATAGGCGTCAGGCCAAGTCCAGAAGATGAGTTATTAGGGTCAGATAGAAGTGAGGTGGGGATAGAAGCCTATACTTCAATTAAATAAAATACGCATAATCTGTGTAGCAATCTTAATATAGCCTTGCTACTTCGTAAAGACAAACCCCTAAAAGTTAAGAAATAGGGGTTTGTCTTTTTTGTCTTTTGGCACAGTAATTGCCATAAGAATAGTAACAAGTAAAAGCTAGGAAAGGCTCTTTTCTCTTAGAGGATGGTTGCTGGATCCAAAGAAGAGGTTTTTGCTTGTGATGATTTTAATATAAAAGGAGTCAATTATGGGTTTTATTTTTTCATTTGCCTTATTAGTTTTATTTTTTCCGGGAACCTGCTTTGCTGCAGGCATTGATTCAGGAGACACAGCTTGGATTTTAACATCAACAGCTCTTGTCTTGATGATGACTATACCTGGATTGTTTTTGTTTTATGGAGGACTTGTTAGAAGAAAGAATGTTCTTAGCACTTTTATGCATAGCTTTTCTGCAGCTGCAGTAATAAGTATTGTATGGGTTGTTGTAGGGTACTCGTTGGCATTTGACAGTAGTCAAGGCAATCAACTTATAGGTTCTTTAAGTCATTTTGGATTACAAGGTATAACAGGTAGCCCAAATGGTACAATTCCTGATTATTTATTTGTTGCTTTTCAAGGTACTTTTGCAATTATAACTATTGCTCTTGTTACAGGTGCTATAGCCGAGCGAGCTAAATTCTCTGCTTATATTGCTTTTGCAATTTTATGGTCTACTTTAGTTTATTCACCTTTATGTTATTGGGTTTGGGGCGGAGGATGGATAGGAGCTCTTGGAGCTTTAGACTTCGCTGGAGGAACAGTCGTACACTTAAGTTCTGGAACAGCTGCATTAGTTGCAGCAATTATGTACGGAAAAAGACGTAACAGATCCACCACTCCACATAATGTTCCGTTTGTTGTTATTGGTGCAGCCTTGCTTTGGGTTGGATGGTTTGGCTTTAATGCAGGAAGTGCATTAGGAGCAAACTCTGATTCAGCTTTAGCATTTTTAAATACGAACACAGCAGCAGCTTCAGCCGTTATTGCCTGGATGTTAACAGAATATTTTTCAAAAGGGGTTCCAACTGTGGTCGGGGCAGCTAGTGGTGCAATTGCAGGGCTAGTAGCAATTACTCCTGCAGCAGGCTTTGTAGATCCACTTTCTTCTATTATGATTGGACTTATCGCCGGATCTTTATGTTGCTTTGCATGTTCACTAAAAAATAAATTTAATTACGATGACACTTTAGATGTTGTTGGTATTCATGGTATAGGAGGGCTGTGGGGTTGTATAGCTACAGGAATTTTTGCCTCAGCTGCCTATCAGTTTGATGGATTAATAATGGTTCAAATTAAATCAGCATTAGCTACGATGCTCTTTGTAGGTGTGGGAACATTTATTATCTTATTTATTGTTAACCAAGTCTTTGGCCTTCGTGTTGATGATGAATCAGAGGCAAAAGGGTTAGATCTTTCAGAGCATAGTGAATCTGCTTATACTGATTAAAATAATATTTCCTAATTAAGCCCTTGTCTGATTAATAGACAAGGGCTTTTTCGTTTTTATCTCTGACACTTCTGGTAATGTATTCCTCAGCCTCTCTTTTTTGGGCAACATATGAATATTTCAAATATGACAAAGCTTCAATGGTGGTCTTGCTAGGACGGCTCCTGTCTCAGGTTCAGCCGGATGATTTGAGGCTATTCAAATTCATACTTTAGTAGCAGCTACGTTAATGGTAATTGTAGCCAAAGCAATTGTTTTAATAAAAGTTGGGTTTGAAAATGAAGAAGTTAGATTGGACCAGTCAGAACATAGAGAGAAGGCTTATGATTTAAATAGCTAAGCTCTTACTTTTCTGAAAGCATTTTTCCACCAACGCCCCATTGGTTTCGTGGAATTTCATCAATCTGAACATAGGTAGAAGAAGCAGGCTTACCAGCAACTTTTAACATTGTCTTAGTTATGTCTTCTACTATATCTTTCCTTTGCTTTTGTGTTAGCTTTCCAGCAACTTTAACATTTATATATGGCATATCAGCACCCAAAAAGAACCATGAATTTTTTACCACAGCAGTGACATTCTTTGTCAGCCTTAGAGTCCTCTGAGTCGTTCTTGTTTAGCTTCTCATGAACTACAGGAAATAGTTTGCTCCCGCAGGTTGGACATTCTTTATGGTACGCAGAAATTGGCTCTACTACTTTTATTTTTTCCACTTTGTAATATTACAATAAAAAAAGCCCCTTAAGCAAGATGTTACCCCGTAAAAAAAACACCTTGAAGGAGCCACTATTTAAATTAACTAACTTTTACTTTTTGTCACTCCTTTTTTGAGAAGACTCCGAATCCTAGCGATCATTTACATTAAGAGATCTGTAGTATAATAAAAAGCATGTATATGTGTACAAATTGCAAGGAAACATCCTCCTCCAGTATTAAAAAGTGTGATAATTGTCTGCAGCATACAATGGAGGAAGTCGTTGAAGAAAAGTCAAAAAATAAATCACGTACAATTAATCCAATTAAGAACCCATCTGCAACTTTATCTTCGATTCAAGTAGAGGATAATCTTAGATATAGTAGTAATATTTCTGAAATAGACAGAGTATTAGGTGGAGGCTTTATACTGGGGTCTTCTATAGTTATTGGTGGTGAGCCAGGAATAGGAAAATCAACTCTAGCTCTACAATTAGGAAATTTGGCCAATGATGATTTTAAGTTTATGTATTTTTCAGGAGAAGAGTCTCAAAAGCAAATAAAATTAAGAGCAAAAAGGATAGGGGTAGATTCTGATAATGTCATATTGTCAGAGCATAATAATTTAGAAGATATTATAAATGAGATAAAACAATCTAAGCCTAGCTTCGTAATAATAGATTCTATCCATACTATGACGAGTGATGAGAGTGCAAGTATTGCGGGCTCAGTCAACCAGGTTACAAATTGCTCTAACCAGTTAGCGGAGCTCTCCAGAGCGTTAAGTTTTACTTTGATATTGGTTGGTCATATAACAAAGGAAGGTATTATTGCAGGACCTAAAGTTTTAGAGCATCTAGTCGATACTATTTTGTATTTTGAGAAAATTGACACTGGAAATCTAAGAATACTAAGAACATCAAAAAACCGTTTTGGTGCAACTGATGAGATTGGTATTTTTAATATGACAGAGAAGGGACTGGAAGAGATAGTTGATCCAACAAGCTTATTTCTTTCTAATAAGAAAGAGGCTTCGCCTGGCTCTGCTATTTCCTCTACTCATGAGGGAACAAGGCCTATGTTGGTAGAGATACAGTCTTTAGTCTCTAATCCGACTCAATCTTTTGGTAAAAGGTATTCTACTGGTATTGATAGTAATCGTGTAAATCTTTTGGTTGCAATATTAGAGAAATATTGTGATATTAGGCTCTCAGACAAAGATATATTTGTTAGTTTAACAAAAGGAATAAAAGTTAAAGATACTTCCAACGATTTAGCTTCCGCTGTTGCTATATATTCGAGCTTTAGGAATGTTCCGATATCTAATGAAAATGTTTTTATAGGCGAACTTGGATTAAGTGGAGAAGTGAAGGAAATTGATAATATAGAGAAAAGAGTTAAAGAGATTGCTAGGCTTGGGTTTAAGTCATGCTTTGTTCCAATAAATTCCGTAAATGACGCTAAAAGTGTTGCTGGCAAACTGAAAATAAGAGGAATTGAGCACATTAAAGAAATAAAAGATTTTTTTTAGTTTTGATAGGAAAGTAAAATGAAAATAGGTATTTTTGATTCAGGGATTGGCGGGCTCACAGTTTTTAAAGAGATCTCAAAAGCACTACCTTCGTTTGAGATTGTCTATCTTGGAGATACAGCTCGTTTGCCATATGGGATCAAATCAAAAAGAACAATAGATCATTATTCTATAAAAAACATAGATTTTCTTAAATCATTAGACTGTGAAATAATTGTTATTGCATGTAATACAGCTTCTTCGTATTCAGCAAGGTTATTAAAAAACAAATATAAAATACCAATATTTGATGTTATCTCATCAGGAGTAACTGCAGCTTTAAAATTAAATCCTAAGAATCTGGGAGTTATTGGTACCAATTCTACTATTGCCAGTGAATCTTATATAAGGACCATCAAACGTAAGAATCCGAAAGTAAAAGTTCACAGTAAGGCTTGTCCAATATTTGTTCCAATAATCGAGCAAGGACTTGTTAATCAAAAGTATTACGACAAGATAATATA
The DNA here is from genome assembly GCA_905181755.1 of Candidatus Dadabacteria bacterium UBA1144. Taxonomy (GTDB): domain Bacteria; phylum Desulfobacterota_D; class UBA1144; order UBA1144; family UBA1144; genus TMED58. The sequence continues at coordinate 4,059 of CAJIYY010000052.1, read as the reverse complement.
TGAAAATCTAAAATTCTTTATAAATAAGAAGATTGATAGCCTGATACTAGGCTGCACTCACTATCCTCTAATTAAGAAAAATATTCAAAGCTGTGTAGGAGGTGATGTTGTATTGATAGATTCAGCTAGTGAAGTTGCTGGTTCCTTAAGGGAGCACCTTCTTAAGCATCATCCAAACGAATTTAAAAAGCCTGACAAAAGAAGAAGTATTTTTTTAACTGATAAGTCTGAATATTTCCAATCGGTTGTTGGCAAAATTTTTAGAAAGTTAGATTTTAAGATTAAATTAGTGGACTTAAAGTAAGGCTATAGATGTATAGCCTTACTTTATTATTTTTTAAATATTTTTATGTAAGTTTTTTGAATTCCTCTGTTAGTGCCGGAAGAACTTCAAAAAGATCGCCACAGATTCCGTAGTCACATTTTTGAAATATTGGTGCATCAGGGTCTTTGTTTATAGCAACAATAACCTTCGAAGAGCCCATGCCAGCGTAGTGTTGTACTGATCCTGAAATCCCCACAGCTATATATAAATTAGGGGCAACTACTTTCCCTGTTTGACCTACTTGCATTTCGTAAGGAACATAGCCCGAATCAACCGCGGCTCTTGATGCTCCAGCCCCAGCTCCAATACTGTCAGCTATATCGAATATAAGCTTGAAGTTCTCAGTGCTAGCGACTCCTCTTCCACCAGAAACAATTTTATCTGCCTCTGTAAGCTCAGGTCGATCTTTTGGAACAAGCTTGGTTTCAAGGATTTTAACATTCTCCTGAGAAGGAACTTCTGGACTTTCAGAAACAACTTCAGCAGCTCCGGATTTTTCAATCGCTTTAAAGGCATTAGGCCTTATTGTCGCCATCATTGGTTTAATATCATGAAAAGTCATTCCGGAAATTGACTTACCAGAGTACCTATATCTTTTTATTGCTAGTGTCGAAGAAGCACTTATGTCAACATCTACAGCGTCCAGAACTAAACCACCAGAAGTTTTTGCGGATACTCTTGGAAGAAAATCCTGATTTTGCATCGTGTTTCCTCCAAGGATAATGTCGGGATTATATTTTTTTATTACTTCTGAAAGTGCTGAAGCATATGCACTGGGGTTAAAGTCTTTTAGGGCTGGACTTTCAATTTTGTATACTTTATCCGCACCATACTTTCCTAGCTCTGCTTCAATTGATCCTGCGCTTTCGCCTAAATAAACGGCAGCAACAGTAGCGCTATTTTTTTCTTTAAGTTTCGCAGCGGCTGTCAACACTTCAAATGTGACATTTCTAATTTTACCGTCTGCTGTTGTATCTACTAATACCCAAATTTCACTCATTTTTTTCTCCTTAGATGATCTTCGCTTCTTCTCTTAAAAGCTTAGTTAGATTTTCTGCTGCTGCTTGAACTTCACTAGCTTCAACCATATCAGAACTGCCACCCTTTAAGACGTTTAGACTTCTATTTATTACTGGGATATCAATGTTGTCAACTGAATATCTTGATCCACCAATACCTAAGTTTTCTTTTGTTAACCCTAATTCCTCAAGACCTATTGAGTCGAGTGTAACTTCCTCTAAAGGCTTCTTCTTAGCTTTCATGATTCCAGGAAGAGAAGCATAGCGAGGTTCATTTAAACCTCTCTCGCATGTAACGAGAGCAGGAAAGTTTAGCTCTAGAATTCTTTGGCCCCCTTCGATTTCTGATTGAACTTTAACAGTTTTTGCAGCTTCGTTCACATCAACCTTTGTAGCGATTGTGGCTTGTGGGATATCAAGTTCCGCAGCCACTTGTATAGGGACTTGGCCTGATTCTTCATCTATCCACTTCTTTCCAGCAAGAATCAAATCAACATCACCCATTGCTTTTATTTTATAGGCAATTAATTTTGCAGTAGCATAAGAGTCAGTTGAACCAAAGCTTTCATCTTTTATATGTATGGCAGAGTCTCCTCCCATAGCCATAGCAGTCCTAATTGTTTCCAGTGTCCTATCTGGACCTATTCCTAAAACAACAACTTCTGCTCCAGTTTCCTCTTTTATTTTTACAGCTTCTTCAACTGCGAATTCATCAAAAGGATTAAGTATCCATTTCAATTCATTTTCATCTATTCCATTACCTGAAGAATTAGCGGTAATCTTTGCTTCTGTATCAGGTGTTTGTCTTACAATTACAACGATTTTCATTGTTTAGCCTCCAATTTTTAAATAAAAAAACTTCAAAATTGTAAACTAATATCTGGATTTTGTCGAGATTCTCATCCTATCTTTCTTCTATCGACTATAGACTTAGCTAAAGTATTTTTGTCAATATAGTTAACTTCAGACCCAATAGGTACGCCTATGGCAATTCTAGTAATTAACAAACAGTATGGTTTTATTTTTTCGTGAATATACTGCGCTGTAAACTCTCCATCGCTAGTTGGATCAGTGGCTAAAATTATTTCTTTGAATTCACTATTCTTTATTCTATTTATCAATTGGTTGATTTTTAGGTCCTTGGGGTTAATCCCTTGTGATATAGAGAGAAGACCTTGGAGGACATGATACTGACCATTGTACTCACCACTGTTCTCTACTGAAATTACATCTACGGTATTCTCTACAATGCAAAGAATATCGCTCTGTCGAGAAGAGTCAGAGCAACTACAATCATTATCGAACATGAAATTATTACAATTAGGACAAGATTTAACCTTCTTTCTAGCCTCTATAAGTGATTTTGCAATTTCTAAACTTAAGTCAGGAGGCTTCCTCATTAAATATAAAGCTAGCCTTGAAGCTGTAGCTTGCCCTATACCAGGAAGTTTAGAGAAAGATTCAACAAGCCTCATAAGTTCTTTAGGAAGGTAGTTTTTTGTCATTTTTAGAGAAATCCTGGGGGTATACCAAGAGCGGTTGCTGCACGCGATATCTCGCTGTCGACATTTTCTTTTCCTTTAGACAAAGCTTCATTGATGGCTGCTTGAATTAAGTCTTGAAGCATTTCTTTGTCTCCTGAATTGATAATTTCATCTTCAATATCAATTTTTAATATTTCCCCTTTACATTTTGCAGTTACTGTAATCATTCCACCACCTGCTGTGACTTCCAACTCCTTGTTTCCTGCTTCTTCCTGGAGCTTATCCATTTGAACTTTCATTTTTTCGGCTTGCTTCATCATACTTTTCATATTTAAATTTCCAGGCATTTTCATATTATTTTTCCTTTTCTATATCAAGCACTCTGCAATCAAAAGTGCTAAATAGATTTTTCATAGTTTCTGACTCAAATAGTTTATCTTTTTTTTCATTAAATTTAAAATCTCCAGATTCACTATTCTCTTCTTTCTCTGACCCTAAGCTTATTCTAATAATAAAAGTATCAGTAAAGATTTCATTTACTAACTTGGAAATTTTTTCTATCTTTTCGTCTTCCTTTAGGATTCCATATAGGAGATTGTTCTTTGTTTCAATATTGATAGTTTTACCTTCTAATTTAAAGTCACAATCTATCAGAAGCTTATGATTCTCATCCTTGAGCTCCTTTAAGTTTTTTAATAATACTGATTTATCAAACGCCTTTGTCGTTATTTTTGGATTTTTTTTTTGCTTAACAGATTTTTCTTCCTCAACCTTGTCTATCTTATCTTTTTGCGCATTCTCGACCCTCTCTTCTGTTGTAAGTATTTCTTCTTTAATCTCTTTTGAGTCTACTATTTCATTAAAATTTAGATAGTTTGATACCAGACATAGCTTAATCAGATTAGACTCAATAATAAATTTTATATTCTCAGTTTTATTACAAAGCTCATACAATTTTATTAACTCATCAAACAGATTCTCGAATAGCTCGATATCGTATTTCAGCAACTCCTTTTTTTCTGACTCTTCAATGGCCACTATGTCATCTACCTCATTGTGAATTTCAAGTTTGTAATAAATTGCAGATCTGAAATAGTTTAGGAGTGAGTGAATGAATTTCTTTGAATCATATCCATTCTTAGTTATTACACTGTAATCCTTTAAGCATTCTTTAATATCACTAGTTAAAAGGTTTCTTGAAATTCTAAAAAGAATTTGATTACTCGTAGTT
>CAJIYY010000051.1 GCA_905181755.1 Candidatus Dadabacteria bacterium UBA1144 | reverse complement strand
CTGGTCTGAAAGAATCTCAGTTGGTGCTATCAAAACAGACTGATATCCATTGTCGTAGCTTGAAGACATCGACAGCAAAGCTATTATAGTCTTACCGCTTCCAACATCTCCTTGAAGCAATCTGTTCATTTGAAATTCTGATCTCATATCATCAAGAATTTCTCCTAAAGCCTTACCCTGAGAATCTGTCAAATCAAAAGGAAAATTCGTCATAATTTTAAAAAAAAGACCTTGAGATTGATTAATTTTATGAGGAATTCCTTTAACTAGAACTTTTGATCTCTCCTTCGATTTTATACCTAAACATAAAATCAGGAATTCAAAAAAAATAAATGTTCTATGAGACCTTGAAGATGCAACGGATTGAGAAGATTCTAAATCAACAACAGGCTCGTCTCTATTAGTTAAGGGTTGATGTATATTAGAAATTGAGTCTGAGATATCACTCAAATCATATTTTGACTTTATATCATCAGAAAAGAAGTCTAGGCTTCCATAATCAACTTCCTTCAATAAAGCACTAAGGGTGGAAAGAATTCTATTCTGAGTTAATCCTTTAGTCAGAGAATATATCGAAGAAATCCTTGCGAAAAATTCTAATTCTTCATCCTCCTCAATTACTAAAACATTTTCTGGCTTAGGGTTTACAATCTGTAGCAACTTACCGCCACTCTTAGAGGTCTTACCAGAAAGAATAGCCCAACTACCTACTTTAAAATTCTCTTTAAGATATCGGTAAAAAGGATTAAACCAGATAACTTTAAATTGACCCGTATCATCTTTAATTAGAACCTCATATATTCTTGTCCTTGCTCTAATTAATTGTGAGGAAATAATTTTTCCCTTAACAGTGACCTCTTCGTTGACTGAAAGCTCTGATATAAGCTTTGTATTTCGATAGTCTTTGTAATATTTAGGAAAATAAAAAATAAGATCTCTAATATTCTTTATTTTTATATTTTCAAAAAGCTTGCTTATCTTTGGTCCTACACCTGGCAATACAGTTAATTCATCTGTTAATTTATATTTATTTTTTTTCATTTGTAGGATAATAACCAATGTTAGCATAGAAAAACCCTAGGTCTTCCATTTGTTGCTTATTGTACAAATTTCTCCCATCAAAAATAACAGGAGTCTTTAAAAGACTTTTTATCTTTTCAAAATCTGGTTGCTTGTATTCACTCCATTCAGTGTTGATAATTAAGGCATCACAATCTTTTAAAATTCCATAATTATCATCAGAGAAAGTTATTGAATCAGAAAATAACTCTTTAAAGTTTTCTGAGGCAACCGGGTCATGAGCATTAATATCGGCCCCAGAGCCTAACAAAGATCTTGCTATATCAATAGAAGGAGCTTCTCTAATATCATCAGTATTTGGTTTGAAAGAAAGTCCCCAGAACGCAAACTTCTTACCTCTAAGGTCTTTAAAGTATGACTCTATTTTTTTAAAAAAATTAATTCTTTGATTTGAATTTACATTATCAACTGCATTACAAATTTCCATTGAAGTAGAATTCTGCTTACCTATGTCAATTAAAGATTTCACATCTTTAGGGAAACATGAGCCCCCATATCCAAGTCCTGGAAAAATAAAATGTTTTCCAATCCTCTTGTCCTCAGACATAATCTTTCTAACACTTTCAATATCCGCGCCTACTTTCTCACATAGGTTTGCTATTTCATTTATAAAAGAGATTCTCGTAGCAAGCATAGCATTAGCAGCATACTTAGATAATTCTGAAGATCTAATATCAACAACAACAAGTCTAACCTCTTTCCTTATAAAGGGGTCATATAGCTCTTTCAATTTATTTTCAGCCTTAACTGACTCAACTCCAATAACGATTCTGTCAGGAAACATAAAGTCGTTTATAGCAGAGCCTTCCTTTAAAAATTCAGGATTTGAAGCAACATCAAACTCGTGGTTAGTTTTAGATTTAATTATTTCACTAACTAAACTAGTAGTCCCTACAGGAACTGTACTTTTAGTGACTATTATTTTGTAAGAATTCATATATTCAGAAAGTTCACTGGCGGCATTTTTTATATACTGAAGATTTGCGGAGCCGTCTTCATTGGGCGGCGTTGAGACTGCCAAAAAAATTATTTCAGACCCTTGGACCGCAGACTTGTAATCTGTAGTAAATGTAAGTCTATTTGATTTTACATTCCTTTCAACAAGAGAAGAAAGGCCAGGCTCGTATATGCCAACATTCCCCTTCTTAAGGGCTGCAATCTTAGATTTGTCAATATCTAGACAGATAACATTATTTCCAGAATCTGCTAAGCAAGAGCCTGTTACTAGGCCCACATAACCAGATCCAATTACACATATATTCATATTTAACTTTTATTATCTCTCGATAACCTGAAATAGGCAAATTTTAGAAAGATTGAACTTATAAGATATTAGTTCTTCATTTAATCACAAGATATAGTGAAAATTTCAAACTAAATTCTGATTGAGTAACTTTATCTATTAGGGCTCTTAGCAAGACTTCTAATTACAAAAATAAAATTACCCATTTCTTTCAGCCGGGTTAAGGCCGTCATAATTAAAATCTTTAGCTTTATCAAGAAAACTAGCCCATTTATCTGGCAATTCGTCTTCATGATAAACGGCTTGGACTGGACAAGGATCAACACAAGCGCCGCAATCTATACACTCTTCAGGATTAATAATCAATTGAGAACCCGCATCATAGATACAATCTACAGGACAGGCCTCTACACATGCTTTATCTTTAACATCTGTACATGGTTCAGCTATTATATATGGCATAATGAGTACACTCCTTTTCTTATATTCTAACAGTATTTGTATAATATGCAAGAAAAGTCAATGTTCTAGGTAGCTTATGTGGACATTGGAAGTCCATGATATCAGACATCCATAATATGCTTATTCTATATCTGAAACTTCTTCTTTTTGCTCAAAAATCTTTACTTTCTCTTTGATTACTGAGTTTTTATCGAATTTAATGTAAATATAACCAAGACTTATACTGGTTATCATAAAAAAAGTTGCCAACCATTTAGTTAACTTTCTCAAAAAAGATGATGAATCTGCTCCAAAAACTGATTCTGAGGATCCACCAAACATTGATCCCAAATCATCACTTTTTGATGGTTGAAAAAGAATAGACAAAACTAATAGTATAGAAACTACGCCATGAAATATAATTAGAGAACTTTTAATTGTTTCAATCATTTTTACTTTACAACCTTCAATACAATATCACAGAATTTATCACAATCCATACTTGCATTCCCAACAAGCACTCCATCTACGTTACTAAGACTAGCAATTTGTTCAATATTTTCACTGTTGACACTTCCACCATATACAATTCTTGGCAAAGACTTTAATGTAGGGAATATTGATTTAAGTTCATCTGAGACAAAGTTATGGACACTGGCTATGTCTTCTACACTAGCAGCCTCGCCTGAGCCTATCACCCATACTGGCTCATAACCTATCACTACTTCACTTTCGTTTAATTGAGATTCGGTCACCCCTCTAAGTCCTCTTCGAAGCTGATCGGAGATAGCCTCAAAGGTATTTTTTCTTCTTCTCTGTTCAAAAGACTCACCAACACATAAAATTATATTTAAGTCCTGGGATAAAGCATTAAGAACCTTCTTGTTTATCATCTCGTTTGTTTCTAAAAGATATTGTCTCCTTTCGGAGTGGCCAATCATAGCCCAGGTGCAGCCTACATCAATTAGCATAGAAGGTGAGACTTCTCCAGTATATGGACCTTTAGCTTCCCAAAAAACATCCTGAGAAGAGAGACTAATCCCTGTATGACGAATCAAAGACGAAACAAAACTCAATGAAGGAAAAGCTGGGGCAAGAACTACTTCAGCATCAATTTTAAGAGCGGTACCTTTTAATAGTTCTAATTTATTTAATTTATCTATAATTGATTCAACAAGTACACGTGCTTGTTCGGAACTAAAGTTCATCTTCCAATTTGCAAAAATAAGTTTTTTATTCTTCATTCTTTAAAATACTAC
>CAJIYY010000050.1 GCA_905181755.1 Candidatus Dadabacteria bacterium UBA1144 | reverse complement strand
CAGATTAAGATTTCTGTTAAGTCTTCAAATGTTAAAATTATGCAAGAAGCTTATAGAAAGCTTGGAGTCAAGACTGATTATCCATTGCATTTAGGTGTAACTGAGGCTGGAACTTTTGATGTTGGTTCTGTTAAGTCTGCAATTGGAATAGGAAGTCTACTTTCTGAGGGACTAGGGGATACAATAAGGGTTTCTCTGACAGATGATCCACTTAAAGAAGTAAAGTTAGGAAACAATATACTAAAAGCACTGGGTCATTTTAAAAATGGTATCGAGCTAATCTCTTGTCCCGGATGTGGAAGACTAGAGATAGATCTGCAATCTCTAGTTGAAGAAGTAGAGAGAAGGGTGGCCAAGATAAAGCTTACAAGGACATTGAAGGTTTCAGTTCTGGGTTGCATAGTAAATGGACCAGGAGAGGCTATAGGTTCTGACATTGGCATAGCGGGAGGAGATGGAAGAGGGCTCGTCTACAAAGGTGGCAAATTATATAAATCATGTAAAGAAAGTGAATTGGTAGATATACTTATTGAGGAGATTAAAAATCTTAATTGATTTGAATATTAAAATTGAAATTATCTAGTTATCTTATAGCAACTTTAAAAGAAGCACCTTCAGATGCTGAAACTAATAGCCACCAGTTGATGGTCAGAGCTGGAATGATAAGGAAAATAGCAGCTGGTGTCTACAATTTTCTGCCCACGGGACTTCGCGTTTTTAGAAAGGTAGAGAATATAATAAGAGAAGAGATGAATAGGGCTGGCGCCATAGAGGTGATGATGCCGTTTGTTACTCCCGCAGATTTATGGCAAAAGAGTGGTAGATGGGATGTTTATGGAAAAGAATTGCTAAGATTTAAAGATAGAGCAGATAGGGATTTTTGCTTAGGTCCAACTCATGAAGAAGTGGTAACTGACTTGGTAGAGAGAGAAGCTAAGTCTTACAAGAATCTTCCTCTTACTATATATCAAATACAACCAAAATTTAGAGACGAGATTAGGCCTAGATACGGAGTCATGAGGGCAAGAGAATTTACTATGAAAGATGCATATAGTTTTGATGTTAATGAAGAGCTAGCAGAAAAATCATATTTGAACATGTTTAATGCCTATAGGAATATTTTTGACAGATGTGGCCTCACATATAAGGCTGTTCAGGCTGACTCAGGCAATATTGGTGGAAGCTTCTCTCATGAATTTATGGTCTTAGCAGAAACAGGTGAAGACCTTGTTCTAAGTTGTGATTCATGTGATTTTGCCGCAAACGTTGAAACTGCACCCTGTAACCAAGTTGAACCCCTAGAACAGTCAGAAAATCTAGAATCTTTAGTGGAAGTTGAGACACCTAATATGACATCTGTTGATGAAGTAGCAAAATTTTTGGGTCTAAAGAGTGACCGGATAGTTAAAACTTTAGTTTTGGAAGCAGATGGTCAATTAATAGCGGTTTTAATTCGTGGTGATCATGAATTAAGTTTAACAAAACTTAAAAAGGTCTTAGGTGTGAACTTTTTAGAACTTGCTAGCGAAAAAGTCTTAAAAGAGGCTAATATAGTTAAAGGCTTCTGTGGGCCTGTAGATCTAAATATCCCAATATATGCTGATTATTCAATAAAACCCTTGAAGGGATTTGCTACCGGCGCTAATAAGCTAAATTTTCATAATATAAATGTTTGCTGGGAATCGTTAAATATCCAGGAGATTGGAAGTGAAAAAGCTATGTTCTCAGATTTAAGAGAAGCTGTTGATGGTGACCGTTGTTTGTCTTCTGATTGCTCTGGTATTTTAACTTCTACCCGTGGAATAGAGGTTGGTCATGTCTTTAAGCTTGGTACAAAGTATAGTGAAAGTATGAATGCAACTTTTACCGATCAAGACGGTAAAGAAAAAAATTATTTTATGGGTTGTTATGGAATAGGAGTAGGTAGGGTTGTTGCAGCAGCAGTAGAACAAAACAATGATGAGAATGGAATCAGATTTCCATTAGCCCTAGCACCTTTTCAGATTGTTGTTATTTCCACTGACAAGAAAGAAGGCGAAGCACTTTTAAAAGCAAGAGAGTTGTATGATTATCTTCTAAATCTTGGCTATGATATTGCAATAGATGATAGAGCAGAAAGCCCAGGTGTGAAATTTAAAGATGCAGAACTTATAGGAATCCCATTTCAACTAAGAATAGGTCCAAAATCTTTAGCTAAGGGAGTTATAGAGTTTAAGGATAGACTTTCTGGGGAAGTTCTGGAACTAGATCAAAATAATTTTGAAGCAATAAGAGAAAAAATAGATGAACTACTCTGATAGAATTATCTTGGCACTCGATAGTAATGAAATTGAAAATAATCTTTCATTGATTAATGAATTGGTCCCTCCAATCCAGATTGTTAAAATTGGACCAGTAGCCTTCCTTCCGAACTCTACTAAATTGATTGAAGCAATTAAGAAATCTAATTCTACTGTAATGTTTGATTTTAAATTTTTTGATATTCCAAACACTATGACTGAGTCTTTAAGATTTCTTTTTGAGATTAATACAAAAATTTTCACTATCCATTGCCTCGCAGGACCTAAAGCTATCTCTTCTGTAGTAAAAAGGATTGATGATCTAAATAATGAAATTATTGAGCAGCTAAATTTAAATAAAAATCAAGAACTAAGTTATGTTGGCCGACCAGAGATTTTTGGAGTCACAATATTAACAAGTTTTGATAACCAGGAGTTGGGTGCTATTGGTCTAAAAGGTACTGTCCAAGACAATGTTCTAAGGCTAGTTGAAACATCTATTGCAGCTGGCATTGATGGAGTGGTTTGCTCAGGGGAAGAGGTTGACTCAATTAGAAAAAATTTTGGTGATAAAGTTAAAATATTAGTACCAGGAGTAAGGCTAGATTCTTCTGATGATGACCAAAAAAGAATCATCACTCCGAAAGAAGCTTTTAGTTTGGGAGCTGATTATATAGTGCTAGGGAGAACTTTGACCTCTTATGAAGACAAGAGGAAGAGGTATGATAATATATTAAAATCTTTAGATTAGGGTGGTAAATTATGGGATTAAATACTGATTATATTGGTTATAAAACTGATGTTTTTTCTGAGGAGATTAACAAGGATAGGGTTTTCTCTTATCTCTCCTCAATAGGGTCATCTAATCCTTACTATAAGGATAACAATGTTGCACCTCATATATTTAATGTTGTTCAGGAGATAGAATTAGTAGAGAGCATTTGGAAGATGGAAGATTTGTATGAGTCTTCAGATGAAATGCTAAGAAGTGTCTTAATGCTTGTGCACGGTGAGCAGACGATGAATTTTTCTAGACTAATTAAATTTGGTGAAACAATAGATTCCTACGCAGTAATAGAGAACATACAACAAAAAGGACTCAATAATATATTAAGGCTTAAAGTCTTTCATCTAGACTCTGATAAAAAGGAAGTAGGAGATTCTTCTTGGACTCTCTTTATTCGTGCTTCAGATTCTGAAATTGCTAAAGCTAAGGAGTTAAGAAAGAATGAACCTCCAAAGCAAAAAAAGACACCAAGGGAACCACAAGAGGAACCTAAGTATTGTTTAGAAGGTTTGTTTGATGTAGAAGAGGGTATTACTTATAAATATGCGGAGGCATCAAAGGATAAGAATCCTATACATCTTGATAAAGAGACTGCAAACAAGGCGGGGCTTCAAGGAATAATAGTTCATGGTCTATGTACTATGGCTATGGTGATGGACAACATAATCGATAAATATTTAAGCTCTAATCCAGAAAAGATTTCTTCTGTATCCTTAAGATTCTCTAGTCCAGTTTGGCCTGGCGACAAATTAAAAGTTAACGGATGGAAAGATAGTGAGGATTCGAATTTATTAAAGTTTGAAGTTCAGAATGGTTCACAAACCAAAGTGATAAAAAGCGGAAGTTTGACTACTAGAGATTAGCAATTTTCTGATTTTTTACGCTAGATTTAATAATTTTTTCAATCTCAGCTCTTACTTCATTTATTCCATCATTTGTTAAAGATGAAACACATGGTTGTTGATATTTCATCCTTATATAATCGAGAGTTTCAGAACTAACTAAGTCAATTTTATTAAAAATAATAATTCTCTTATGATCAATTAATTTAGTTCGAATTAGTGTATCTTCAACTGATAAAATCTTTTCTTCAAAGTCTTTAGTGGAACAATCTACTATGTGTATCAAGAGGTCTGATTGATTTATCTCTTCTAGAGTCGCTCTGAATGACGATATTAAGTCTTCAGGTAAGTCTGTAATGAATCCAACTGTATCGCTAAGAAGTATTTCGGTTTTATCGGATAGGTAAGTTCGCCTTGTTGTAGGATTAAGAGTCGAAAAGGGCTTCGTGCTCTCTAATACATTAGATTTAGTCAGTTTATTAAAAAGCGTCGATTTGCCTGCACAGGTATATCCAATCAAAGTAGCGGAGAACAGCTCATTCTTCTCTCTTTTTGACCTATTTTGCATCCTTCTGTAACTTAAAGCATTTATCTGTTTCTCAAGAAGTCCAATTCTTTTTCTTAGGTACCTTCTCCTTTGTTCGATCTTCTTCTCACCTGGACCTTTGGAACTTATACCCCCTGCGATTTGAGAGAAGTTTTTGCCTGATCCTGCAATTCTTGGAAGCTCGTATTTAAGTCTTGCTAGTTCTATTTGAATATGTGCCTCTTTAGACTCAGCATTTTTCTTGAATATCTCAAGTATTAGTTCAGTTCTGTCAGAAACATCCATATATGTAAGCTTAGAAATCTCTTTAGATTGAAAAGGCAAAAGCTCTTTATTGAAAATAATCTTACTTGCATCATTGTATTCAGCTTCCAATAGAACATCGGAGAGAAATCCTTTCCCCACCAAGGTCTTGGAATCATAAGCCTTTTTAACTTGAACATCAGATCCCACTACTTCTTTTCCTAATGAGCTAGATAGCTCAATTAATTCTTGCATTGAATTATTAAGTTCTTTCTTGTTCTGAATAGATACTCCAACCAAATAAACCTTCTCATTTAATTTATTATGTTTCATTTCTTTCTTCTTTCCCTTACTTGATTCACCAAAGGCCCAAAGAGAATCTTCGTTTAGAGTATTTATGTCATTAAAAGAGTCAACTTTCCAAAAGTTCCCATCTTTCTTCTCAATGTTTTTATAGCAAATAGAAAATAAATTACTATTATTTTTTAATCTTCGAATTAAAAGATAGTTTAGAAATTTAGAATTAATTAGAGATACCTTTTCATTCTTTTGAAATTCGTTTTTTCGGTTAGAAATTGTTATCAGCCTTTTTGAATTTCCTACATTTTTATCTCCAAATTTTAAGGATATATAATCTTCAACTTCCCATATTTCTCCAATAAATATTAGGTCAATTTTTCCCCTATGGTTAATAACTAGATTAATATTTTTGTTAATAGTGTTGTGAACTTCTGATAGATTATTAAGGAATTCTTTAGATATAACACTTTGAGTGTTAATTTTCTTTCTAAATAGGCTTAGGAGTTCTTTTTTCTCTATGCTTTTTAAATTATTTATATTTCCGTATAGTGTAGCTATTTTCTGGGTCCATCCTCGATTGTCAATTTAAAACCATATCTATTGTCTTCTCTTCTTTTATCTGCATATTTGATTGAAGATACTTCCTTCTTTTCAGCCTCATCGATCATCTCCTCGGCGGAAGTTACTATATTCTCGTTGTTAATTAAAATCTCAGCATATCTGTTAGATAGAAGGTTGTTGTACCACTTTGAGTTCTTATTTCGTCTAGTTAAATAAAAAAAACCGTCTTTAAATACAACTTTAAGCTTAGTCGAAACAATTGAATTAGATAGTTTACTAATTGTAGATACTTCTGTAATAAAGGTTGATGGAGACTTTATGTTCAAAATCATGTAATAATTAAAATATTAACATATTTGATGTTTTTTAAAATGAGTAAGTTTTTTAGTTTTTTTTCTTTTATTAGGAAGTCTTTTTCAAGTCGAGATCTTTATGTCCTTGATATAGACCATAATGCCCTAAACCATCTCTCTAATATAAAGAGCAATTCGGATGCTCTTTATATCCAATTCAAGTCTAAAGCTCTTATTCTTTATGAAAAAGAAGATACCTGCGTTGTTCTAGGAAGCATAATAGATGAATCTAATAGGAAGTTTAGACAGTTGTTAATTCTAACTATTAACGAATCTGATGAATCAATCTACGACAATACGAATAATAAAATTGATAAAGATGAAGTTGGGACTATTCTTTATAGGTGGTTAATAGAGGACATAACTTAGACTAATAAGTCCAATCAGAAAAACTATAAAAAGGAATATGCCAATAACGTAAGGTAGTGCCTCAAGTTCATTCGGTTCTAACTTGTATTTCTCCAGAAGCTCTTGTGCTTTAGGAGGTAGCTTTTGGATAATTAATTCTTTAACTAAGCTCATATGAAATGTTAGTATATATAATTATGTTTGTTAATGGAAGAGTGTTGAATAAATGATTAGTTTTGAACAACCAATGTTTAGACCTCCTAGTGAAGCTAACAGTTTGCTCGTCCAGGCCACTGTGGGATGCTCCCATAATTCTTGCACATATTGCGCCATGTATAGGCAGTCTAATCAAAAGTTTAGAATGAGGTCCGAAAAGGAAATTCTTCAAATTATTGCCGAAAACTCTAGTTCTTCTTACGAAAAAGCTTTTATAGCTGATGGGAACGCCTTAGTGCTTCCAGTGAAATTATTAGTAAAAACTATTAAGACCATATATGAGTCTAATGAAAACGTCAGACAAGTTTCTATCTATGGAAATGTGGGTGATATTCTTAGAAAAAAACCACAAGACTTGAAAGAATTGGCAGCTGCGGGTCTTGATATGGTCTATATTGGATTTGAAAGCGGTGACGATATAACACTTAAGAGAATCAAAAAAGGTGCGAATAAGAGTAAGACTATTCAGTCCATGAAGAGGTTAAAAGAGGCGGGGATTAAAGTCTCTGGAATGGTGCTTCTGGGTGTAGGCGGAAAAGAGAGAAGTTTTGTCCATGCTTATGAAACTGCAGACATGTTATCCCAAGGCGATCCAGACTATGTAGGTCTATTGTCACTTCAAGTAAGGCCAGGGGCCCCAATTTACGAGGCTTGGGAAAAAGGTGAATTTGAGCTTCCGGACAAATTCCAGATTCTTAAAGAACTGGAGATAATTGCAGAGAATACAGTTTTGACGAATGGACATTTCTTTTCAAATCACATCTCCAATTATCTTCCTATTAAAGCTATCTATCCTAGAGATAAGGATAAAACTGTGATGAAAATAAAGAACATTATCGCCAAGAAAGCAGAGGGTGAGCTTAGGCCAGAATATTATAGAGATATAGTTAATCAATATTGAGGAGATTTAAAAATGAAACTAGGAATTACAACTCCAATAAGAGGATGTAGCGTAAAGGAACTTAGAAGCCTAGCTATAAAAGCTGAGCAGGCTGGATTTTATGGAATTTTTTCCCCTGAAGTTCCAATTTATAGCGCAATTGGAAATGCCCATGTTATGGCTGAGGCAACTAAGTCAATAAGAATTGGTACTTGGGTTACGAATATATATATGAGAGAGCCTATTATGTGTGCGGCTGAGGCTATTACTGTTCAAGAAGTTTCAGAAGGAAGAATGATTTTGGGATTAGGTAACTCGCACAAGCCAGTAAATGATATTTTTGGAATTGATATGGGCGATCAATATGAGTCGATGAGGGACTACGTCGTAAAACTTAGGTCTTACGCTGATGGTAGCTCAGATCATTACGAGAAGGTTCCAATAAAGAGAAATGTTCCAGTTTTTGATATCTACATAACTGGTTTAACTGAAAGAACAGCAGGTTTGGCTGGTGATTTAGCTGATGGGATTATGCCATATCTTGCGGATTTGAAACACTTAAAGAAACTTTACTCGTCAGCAAAGTCAAAAGCAGGTGATAAGAAGTTTGAATTTACGAGTGGAATACCAGTTTTTCTTTCTAATAATACAGATGAAGCAATAAAGGCGGCACGAGTTGGTGTCGGCAGGCAAGCATTAAGGCCTTCGTATAAAAGAGTTCTTACAAGTAGTGGTTTTGGTGAAGATGTTAAGAAGCTCGAAGCAGGAATTCCACCTGAAGAGGCGATTTCTGATGAACTTCTAAATCAATTATCACTATATGGGAAACCAGAAGATTGCAGGAAGCAGCTTGAAGCTCAATATGCGAATGGCGCAACTCTTCCAATTTTGACTCCTTTTCCTGTGGGAAGTCAGTCACCAATGGAAATGATGGATGAATTAGTTAAGTTATTAGATTAAGGTTATATAATATTTGCAGGAGGACTAAAAATGAGAGTAGCAGTAACAACACCGGTATGGGGATGTTCGGTAGAAAATTTAATAGGTATTGCCAAGTTGGCCGAGGACTCGCCAGTAGAAGCTTTGCTTTCACCCGAAGTACCACCTTACAGCTCTTTGTCCAATGCTCAAATCTTTGCAAGCTATACGAAGGAAACAAAAGTTGGAACCTGGATAGCTAATATATATTTAAGACATCCTGTTATGTGCGCCGCAGAAGCTATGACTATTCAAGAGCTTACCGGCGGTAGGCTGATTCTGGGACTTGGGGTTTCTCATAAGCCAGTTAACGCTAGGCTTGGAATTGACATGGCCGATCCAATTGAATCGATGAAGAACTACGTGAATTCAGTAAGATCTTATATGGACGGATCTTCTGATCAAATTAGTCTAAAGAGAAAGATTCCAGTAGCTCCCATTTTTATAGCTGGATTAACTGAGAGAACTGCAGAGCTAGCCGGTGAGGTCGCGGATGGTCTAATGCCCTATCTGGCAAGTGCAGAACATTTAAGGAAATTAAAACTTTGCGTGGAAAAAGGTAGAGCTTCCTCTAGCTTATCTTCTGATTTTACTATGACAACTGGCCTTCCTTGTTTCATATCTGAGGATCTTGATTTAGCCGTTGAAAGTGCAATTAAGGGACTTTCTGGTTACGCTAGGCTTCCATTCTATCAAAGAGTTCTGAAATTGAGTGGGTATGAGGATGTTGTTAAGAACATTGAAGATGGTATGAACCCAGCAGAGGCTCTAACGCCAGAATTAGTTAGTAACCTTGCCCTAGTAGGTCCTATAGGTAAGTGCAAAGAGACCTTGGCGAAATTTGTCGAAGCTGGTGCAGATTTACCCATAATTACTCCTAATCCCGTTGGAAAACAAAGTCCCTTAGAGGTAATGGAGAGGATTATAGAAGTAATTAAGTAGAGTTCTACTAATCTAATTAATTGAGACTAAATTTTTTATAATTAAATGTTATCCTTAGAGACTTATGGCTGAACATACAACTTTAACAAAAAAGATCGAGTTCTCTTCTTCGCATAGATATTGGAAAGAAGAATGGTCCAAATCAAAGAACATGGAAGTCTTTGGAAAGTGTACTAGTAAGTATGGTCATGGACACAACTATGTTTTAGAGACTACAGTTCAAGGGCCAGTTGACGACGATACAGGAATGATTATAAATATATATAAGTTAAAACCTATTTTGAAAGATACCCTTAAAGAGTTTGACCATAAATTTCTTAATGTTGATACGGACTATTTTGATGATTTAATTCCTACAACAGAAAATTTTGCTAAAGTTTTATATGAGTGTATATCAGAGAAATTATCAAATGAAGAGTGTGAGCTGAAGAAAGTTAGACTGTATGAAACGAAAGATTTGTTTGTTGAATATTGGATGGATGAAGATGCAGAGTAATTGTTCTTTAACTAAAGTGTATTCTTTTAGTGCTGCACACAGACTCCATAATGACAAGTTTTCTGATGAGAAAAACTTCGAAATCTTCGGTAAGTGCAATAATCTTAATGGCCATGGTCATGATTATTCTTTAGAGCTAACTATAGGTGGAGAAATTGATATTGAAACTGGGATGATTATCGATATAACCAAACTTGATGAACTTGTAGGGCTAGTTGTAGACGAGCTTGACCACAAAAGGCTCGACATAGAGATTGATCATTTCTCTGAAGTAAGAGCGTCAGGTGAGAATATTGCAAAGTATTTGTGGGATAAAATTGTTGTACTAATACCAAAGCCATCATATCTCTCTCATGTTAGACTTTGGAAAACTTCAGAAAATTTTTTTGATTATAAGGAAGGAAAATGAAAAAAAATATTTTTTTAACTTGGGATGATGTATTTTCAAGAATAGAATATATAAAAAAGAAATATAAAATTGATAAGAAAACCAAGATTTATGGAGTTCCAAAGAACGGAATGATATTGTCAGGTTTCTTTAATGCTATAAATGTTGCAAATCCTGAAGAGGCAGACCTAATACTAGATGATATTATCGACTCAGGATCTACAAAAAAGAAATTCAAAAAACTATTTCCAAAGAAGAAGTTCGTTGCTCTTTTTGAAAAGGATTCAAACGTAGACTGGGTTAATTTTCCTTTTGAGAAGAAACTTGATGAGGATCAGAATGACACTGTAATTAGGCTGCTTCAAATTATTGGAGAGGATCCCAGAAGGGAAGGTCTCTTGGACACGCCAAAAAGATATTTGAGTGCTTTTGATGAGTTTTTAAACCCTCCTACCTTTAATATGACAACTTTTGATGCTGAAAAAACTGACGAGATGATAGTGCAGTTGGATATACCTTTTTATTCATTTTGTGAGCACCATTTGCTCCCTTTCTTTGGAAAGGGCTATATTGCCTATATACCGGATAAAAAAATTGTTGGATTAAGTAAGCTAGCTAGAACCCTTGAGACTTTCTCTAGAAGACTTCAAAATCAGGAGAGGATTACTAATCAAGTTGCTGACTATCTTCAAGAAAACTTAGAGGCCAAAGGAGTTGCAGTAGTCCTGAAGGCAAGACACCTTTGTATGGAAATGAGAGGTGTAAAGACTTCGGATACTAATACTATTACAAGTAAGCTTCTAGGATATTTTCGAACCGACGAAAGAACTAGGGCGGAATTTTTAAATCTTATAGGTAACCACAGGAACTAATCATGATAAAGAAAGTAGCAGTTATAAGTGGAGGGACAAGTGGAATAGGTAAGAA
>CAJIYY010000049.1 GCA_905181755.1 Candidatus Dadabacteria bacterium UBA1144 | reverse complement strand
AAGTTTACTATATACTACTACAAGGGAGTCTGGAATTACAATTGCTTTCTAAGTTAATGTTATGATTTTATATTTATTATCTTCTTTATTTCTCAGTAACAAAATATATATGGCTGTTTCATTAAATAAACACTACGTACCTATAGGAAGAGCTTTAGGAATAGTCATACTAGCAACATTACTTGATGATTTAGCTTACTATGTCTTTGATAACAAGTACGCTCTATCAAACTTTAGCTTTATATTCTATCTAGCCGAAATTTTTACAAGTTGTTTAATGTTATGTATCGTTGGTAGAATTCTTGGAGGCTCACACAAACAATTGTCATTCAGCGCCATTTTAAAAGGCTTTAGCTATACTTTATCGCCGGTAATATTTGGATCCATAGTCTTAATAATCCTTTCTTTAACTACGGATTTAAACACTGAATACTATGATCAAATAAAGCTTGGTGCTTACCTCGTTATAACTGTATGGATGTGGCTCTGTCAATTCTTATTCATATCAACCTACTTCGATAGAATTTCAGGCTTAAACAAGATAATTATGTTTGCTCTTAACGTTGGAATATATCTTGGAATGGATAAATTCAAAAAATTCTTCTACCTCTTCTTCTCTGGGCTCCAATAGTCGACAGTTTGAAAAGTGTCGACAATATAGGACAGTCCCTCACAAAATATTTTAGCATCTTTGTAAATTTCCTCTGCCAAGAATGGTGTTAAAAATAAATCGAAGGTATCGTGTCGATTTTTCGGAATTTTATTATGGACTTTAGAAATTACTTGAGCTGCAATATGGATGTGATCAGAAAAATCTGTATTTATATCATCTATTGAATACTTGTTTGTAAGTTCAGACTTCAAATCAGCTCCCAGAATCTCTACTTGTTTGATTTTTCTAACTATTCTTTCAAAATTCTCAACCAACCTAAAGCACCTTCTAGGAGGGTGGACTTCGAAAGAGAAAAAAGCCTTTTGGTTCTCCTTAGAGCAATGAACAAATCCCGAGTCATAGTGAAAGAATTTAGATGAATTTTTATATTCACCCAAGGCAGCACCAATATTAACTAAGAGTTGGGCCAGAATATCTTTGTCTTCTCGACTGTTTGACTCTATGAGAAGACCTCTCCAATAATTGACTGTCTCCACACAAAAAGGATCCATCAAAACATTTGAATCTTTCTCAATTGACCAAAAAAGAAATTTTGGCTTTTTAGTATTTAAAAATCTATTTACTAACAAATGCCTTGAAAAACATTGGTCGGTATTAAGAGAAGGAGGAAAAAAGGAGGTGTTATCCTGAAATTTATATTTATTCTGTAATGATTCAAAGGTCCTATATTCTAAAATCTCAACCACCAAGAGTTATCTACCGGAGACAACATAGCTACAGAAACTATTAATTTCTATCCCATCAGACAAATATTTATTTGTATAGATGAAACTATAGTCACTTGATTCCCACGACAGGATTTCACTAATTCCATTATCATTAATTAACATATGGTGCTTTCCTAAATTACTAATAGATATAGCTCTAAGCTTTCTACAATCAGAGTCACTGTATCCAAAATAACCCAAGCTCTTTACGTTTCCATCTGAACTTGCTGAATAAAAAGAATAAGGCTTATCCAAATCCTGGAGCTGAGTCTTTCTTACCTGGAGAACGAAATCTTTCTCTTCTAACAAATCGGAAATAGTTAGATATTCAATGGAATCGCTTGAAGCCTCTTTATATAAAGAATTGTCCTGAGAAAAAGACTGGTTTAATATTACTCCATCAATATCAGTATGATTATAAGTAGTTTCATGTTGAGATTCATTAATTATAAAGAAAATAGATATCATTGCTACAATTAGGCCCAAATAAAAAATCGGCATAAATATCCAGCCATTATCTCTGAAAAACGGTATTTTCCTTATGTCTATCAAACTATCACCTATGAACTAACTGGGACGACTTTAATTATTTTATCCGGAGCTGTAACTACTCCACTCTCATCTTCGCCCTTCTTTATTTGATCAATGAGGTCCATCCCTTCGTCTACCTCACCCCAAATAGTATATTGATTATTCAGCCAAGAGCAATCTCCAAAACAAATGAAAAACTGAGAATTCGCACTATTAGGATCAGCAGATCTTGCCATAGATACGCTACCTCTAACATGGTCCTCACTAGAAAATTCTTGCTCTAAGTTTGGCTTATCTGAAGATCCGGTACCAGTACCTGTAGGATCGCCTGTTTGAGCCATAAAATTTGGGATTACCCTATGAAAGACAACTCCGTCATAAAAACCTTCAGACGCTAACTCCGTAACCCTTGCTACGTGATTTGGTGCAAGATCTGGTCTAAGTTTTATTTTTACATTCCCTGTTTCAAGCTGAATATTTATATGTGTAAATTCCATGTTTAACTCCCTTATAATTAGATACTTATAATATATATATAATTATGAATTTATAAAAGTTTTTTTACTCTTTTCATTCAACAATTGCAATGTATAATTAAGTATAAGGTTAAGCC
This sequence comes from Candidatus Dadabacteria bacterium UBA1144, assembly GCA_905181755.1. Taxonomy (GTDB): domain Bacteria; phylum Desulfobacterota_D; class UBA1144; order UBA1144; family UBA1144; genus TMED58. The sequence continues at coordinate 7,604 of CAJIYY010000049.1, read as the reverse complement.
CAACTTTAAAATGAAACGATATTTTACTTGGAGGATCTAAAATTATGTCTTTTATTACTAGTGAACATGAAGAATTTAGACGTGCAGTAAGAAGATTTACTGAAGAAGAAATTATTCCAATAGCTTCTGAACTTGATGCCAAAAATGCCGAGATACCAATGGAGATAATATCCAAGATGGCAGAGCAAGGCTATTTTGGAGTTCTATTCCCGGAAGAGTACGATGGATTAGGTCTTGATAATATCACTATGACCATTGTTGCCGAGGAATTAAGCAAAGGATGGTTAAGTGTAGGAAGCGTTATGACAAGAGGCGTCATAATGGGAACTCTTCTTCAAGCACATGGTACCGAGGAACAAAAAAAGAAGTATTTACCAGGTCTTGCAACGGGGTCAATATTACCCGCTGCCGCCTTTACAGAACCCGACTCTGGATCTGACTCAGCAAGCATGATAATGAAAGCAACAAAAACTGATGGTGGGTATTTATTAAATGGCGCTAAAGCCTGGTGCACATATGCTAACAGAGCTAATGTACTGATGGTATTAGCCAGAACTAATCCAGACACTTCACTTAGGCATAAAGGTCTAAGTATGTTTTTTGTTGAAAAAGAATCTGCAGAAAAAATAGTACATCCAAACATAAAAGGCGAACCTATACCTACAGTAGGATATCATGGAATGAGATCCTACAACCTTGCTTTTGAAGACGTATTTGTTCCTGACGAAGGTCTTCTGGGCGGAGAAGAGAATAAAGGCTTTTATCAGTTGATGGTTAGCTATGAAAGCGCTAGGCTTCAAACAGCAGCAAGGGCTGTGGGTGTTGCAACTGCTGCTTTTGATTTTGCTCTTCAATACTCTAAAGAGAGAGAACAATTCGGCAAACCAATCTGTGAGCATCAAGCTATAAGAATGAAGCTGTCAGAAATGAAAGTTGAGCTTGAAGCCGCGCGTCAGCTAACTTACTATGCGGCCTCGTTGAAAGATTCAGGTAAAAGATGTGACCTTGAAGCTGGTATGGCCAAAGTTAAAGCTGCCAAAGCTGTGGAGTTTATAACAAGAGAAGCTATGCAAATTCTTGGTGGATATGGATACTCTAAAGAATTCCCAGTTGAGAGATACTGGAGAGATGGAAGAGTAATAAGTATTTTTGAGGGAACTAGTGAAATTCAACACGAAATTATTGCTAAAGCTATTTTAAAATAAATAAATTAATCAATTATTAGGAGGAGACTATATTGTTTATATTAGATGAAGGCACAAGAGTAGTAGTACCAAGAACGGAGCTTACATATCCTGGGCACAACATGAAGCTTCATAAAAATGCCGCTAACGCTGAAAAGACACCTGTGGATCACGTAATGGCGGATTTAGAAGATGCTTGCCCTTATGAATTTAAAGGTGACAAAAGTAGGGCTACAATGGTAGAGGCTTTAAATACTTTAGATTTTGGCAAAAAAGTGATAACTGTCAGGCCTAACAATCTACGATCTGAATTTTTTAAGGGAGACCTTGAAGCAGTCTTAAGTGGTGCTGTAGATAAATTTCATGGAATTATAATCCCTAAATGTAATGGCCCAGAAGACGTCAAATTAGTTTCAGACACTCTAGATGAGTTAGAATCTAAGCATGGCTGGAAAACGAAATTAGCAATTGAAGCTTTAATAGAAAGACCAAGGGCTCTTGAATATGCTTTTGAAATGGCTAAAGCATCCGAAAGGATGGCTGGATTAATTTTTGGTATTGCAGATTACACTGCGGAGCTCGGTGTAGATCCTAGTGCTTGTCTAGATGCTCAGAATGAAGTCTTTTATTATGAGAAAAAAGCCGTCATTACGGCCGCAAAGGCAGCAGGTCTTCATGCAATTGATAATGTTTATCTTGGCTTATGGAGAAAAGACGATACCCCTGAACAAATTGCAAAAGTTGAAGAAGGTCTGAGGAAAAAAGTTCAAGGCTCTGCACTTATAGGTATGGATGGCACTTGGGTTATTCATCCACAGCAAGCTGTTATATCCAATAATGCATTTACACCTAACAGTCAGCAAATAAAGGAAGCAAAGCAACAATTAGACTTCTATCATGAAATGGGTGGAGGCTCTATGTTCAATCCTGAAACAGGCGAGATGATTGATGAAGCTACAGCGAAGATTGCACTTATGAGAGTTTCTAAGGCATACCTTGCTGGCTTAGTTGAAAAAGAATATCTAGATTTAATGGCTGAAAAAAGTAAGTCAATTACTGGATATGATATTTTAGGATCGAACGATTAGGTTTAAATGACAGTAAAAAAAGATAAGCCATGGATTATGAGAACTTATGCCGGACATAGTACGGCAGAAGAATCTAACAAGCTCTTTAAACTAAACTTAAAGAAAGGCCAAACAGGTCTAAGTGTGGCCTTTGATCTGCCCACACAAACTGGCTATGATTCCGACCACAGCCTTTCTGAAGGTGAAGTTGGAAAGGTAGGAGTTCCTATATCAAACCTAAAAGATATGAACAAACTTTTTCAAGACATACCTCTAGAACAAATGAACACATCTATGACAATAAATGCTACAGCGGCTTGGCTCCTTTCCCTTTACTGCGCTACTGCTGAAGAAAACAATGTTAAAATTTCTGAACTTCAAGGAACAACACAAAACGACATATTGAAAGAATATCTTTCACGGGGGACATACATTTTCCCTCCTAAAGAATCAATTAAATTAATATCAGACATGATAGTCTTTTGTTATAAGAATATTCCCAAATGGAACCCTACAAATATTTGCAGTTATCATTTACAAGAGGCAGGGGCTACTCCTGTTCAAGAAATTGCATTTGCACTTTCTAATGCAATTTGTATTTTAGATACAGTTAAAGAGTCGAAACAAATACCTGAAGAAGACTTTCCAAAAGTAGTTGGAAGAATCTCTTTTTTTGTTAACGCCGGAATTAAATTTGTCGAAGAACTATGTAAAATGAGGGCTTTTACAGAGATGTGGGATGAAATATGTCATCAAAGATATGGAGTTAACGATCCAAAGTACAGAAGGTTTAGATATGGGGTCCAAGTGAATTCACTGGGGTTAACTGCACAACAACCAGAGAACAATGTAGCAAGAATAATTATAGAAATGCTTGCTGTAACACTAAGCAAAAATGCAAGGGCTCGAGCAGTTCAACTACCCGGATGGAATGAGGCGCTCGGCTTACCTAGGCCCTGGGATCAGCAGTGGTCATTGAGATTTCAGCAGATACTTGCCTTTGAAACAGACCTTCTAGAATTCTCTGATATTTTTGAAGGATCGAAGGTTATAGAAACCAAAGTTGTTGATCTTAAGAAAGCAGCTTATGTTGAAATAAAAAAAATAAACGATATGGGTGGAGCTCATGTGGCTCTTGAAAATGGATACATGAAAGAGTCACTAGTTGCCTCATTAGCTAAAAGATCTCATGAAATTGAAACCGGAACAAAGAAAGTTATAGGTGTAAACATATTTGAAGAAACAGAACCATCCCCATTGTCTGTAGACGAATCAATACAGAAAGTTGATAACAAAGTTGTTACAGCTAAGATTAAATCACTCCACAAATATAAAGAGAAAAGAAATAAGGAACTGGTCAATGAATCTCTAAATAAATTGAAGGCTGCTATTAAGAACTCGGAGAATATAATGCCCGTGTCTATTGAATGTGCAAAGAATGGTGTTACGACTGGCGAATGGGCCGGCGCCCTTAGGGATCTCTTTGGAGAATATAGACCACCCACCGGGACTGGCATCTCAACTAATATCGATAATAATGAAATTCAAATAGTCAGAAATAAAGTAAAAGTAGTCAGCAAGAAACTTGGAAGACCTATAAAAGTACTAGTGGGGAAACCTGGCCTTGATGGTCACTCTAATGGTGCTGAACAGATTGCTGTAAGAGCAAGAGATGTTGGGATGGAAGTTATATACCATGGGATAAGACTAACACCTGAAGAAATTGTAAGTACTATTGAACAGGAAGATGTTGACCTAGTTGGCTTAAGTATTTTATCAGGTTCACATTTAACAGTCGTACCTAAAATAATACAAATAATGAAAGATAAAGGATTCGGGAGCACGCCTTTGATTGTTGGTGGGATAATACCTGACGAGGATCATGCAATACTAAAGAAGTCGGGAGTTAGAGCTGTATACACACCTAAAGACTATTCTTTAAATAAAATTATGGAAGACTTTGCGGAAATAGTTAGCCAAAATTTACCTAAGGGTTAGGCTTTCCGTATCTAACCTCATCTTCGTAAGTCTGATATTGATCTATATATTTCTTTTTAAATTCCTTAAAACTTCTTGATTCTTCTAACTTAGAGTTGATCTCAGTAATAAGAACTCTTTGCTTTTCCTCGTCTACTGAGAGAAATATCTCTAACTCACTGTCTTTCCACTTAAAGGTCTGAAAGGAATATATTGAATCTTCTGATTTGGGTGAAGAATACACATCAACAAGGATTCTGTACAAAGAATTAACAATCTCCTCTAAGTTCTTCTCATCTAGGGCCTTAAAAACTACTCTAGTTGAAAGAAGAGAGCCTTCGAAAAAGTTAACTGTCGAATTAGAACTGCTATAATTAAAATCATTGCTAATATCAAGCAGAGTACCCCCAAAACTATAGGATAAAAGCTTTGACTTTGAGTCATCTTTAGATTTCTCATACTTCAGGCCACCGGAAGCAATATCTTTTTTAGCATCAGAAGGAGAAGATCTGAGACTAAAGCCCGAAACAAGACTTCTTTCAGAAGCTTCATTTATTTGATTAGAATCGGTCAGAGATGAGTCAGGCATTAACCATTTTGGTCTTTCATCCCATTCTTTAGATAACCAAGTGCACCCTGAAACAGAAAAAATTAATACAAAACAAAGTGAAAGTACTCTAGTCATTTTTTATTTTACCATCTATCCCTTGGAGAACCTGGCCTATAAACCTTAGGCTTTGTTTTTCTCTCGACTACTTCAACATACATTTCTTCTTCTAAGTATTCAACCTTTTTAGTATCGTCATATTTATTGAGCTTAGACCTGTCTCCTCTTGGTCTAACCTTGAGTTTGACAGTATGATGATTGATTGTGTCCTTACTTTTTTGATAGTTCCACCTTTCCCTTGGGGAGCTTAGAGCTTCTACTTCAACTATAATTAAGAGGGCGAAGGAAACGGCAATAAAAAAAATAACTTTTTTAATCACTACATAATGATACATTTTATTAAATAAATTAAAATGAAAAAAATAACTCACAAAATCAAGAAACAGAAGTTTTTGATTATATCAATAATTATTCACATAATTATTTTCTTATCCTTTCAAGGCTCTTATATGGATAAGCAAAGAGAGCCATTAAAGTATCTAGAGATAACTGAAATTAACTCTCCTGACGCCAATAAGCTTAAAAATAAATCTAATAGACTAGCTCAAACGTCTAATAAGACTAAAGTAGAGAAGGTCAAGAAAGCACCCATAAAGAACTTTCAAAAAAAATCTGCTAAGTCTAATGAAAGTAAGAATCAAAAGAAATCGAATTCTGAAAAATCTTCAGAAGATCAAAAATCTGGTGATATAGGGAATTTAAATAAGAAACAAAAAGAGGTCTCTAGGGATTCAGTTAAGAAGAAAAAGAAATTCTTTAATCCTGGCCCAACAGATCCTGAAAGTAACGAAGAAGTTACTGTAGATTTCAACACTCAAGAGTTTGCCTTTATCTCCTATTTTCTTAAGATAAAAAGAAAGATTGAAATGACGTGGTCATATCCAAAATCCTCATTTGAGCGTGGAGAAACTGGGCAAGTGGTTTTAAAAGTTACTCTGGATAATGTTGGAAAGCTAATAACGGTTCAAACTATTAAATCTTCTGGCTATGCGCGTCTAGACAGAGAAGCAAAAAATGCAATGTTGCAAGCTGCTCCTTTTGGGCCATTCCCATCATCCTGGATCGCTAAGAGACTCAATATTACTATCACATTTAACTATGGTGCTAAAGGTTGGTACTATTAAAGAACTATAAATTCGGGCTTCTTAATTACCCTTCCTATAACATGAAACTTTTCTTTCTTAACTTTAAGAATCTTTTGTAACTTGCCCAACTCTTCTTCTCTTAAACATAAGACGAAACCAATTCCCATATTAAAAATTCTCATCATTTCATTTAATTCTAAGCTTGCTCCCTCCTGAATTAAGTTAAAGAGTTTGCGCTTAGGTAGCTTTGAGCTTACCACTTCCACTCCTAAGCCTTTTGGTAGAATTCTTGGTATATTCTCAAGAAGTCCTCCACCAGTTATATGAGCCATACCTTTAATCTCGACCTTATTCTTTATTTGCGAAATTAATTTGGCATAGATTCTAGTCGGCTTCATTACTGAGCTAACAAACTTAGTATCATTTGAATATTTATTTCTCTTATTAAAGAATATTTTTCTTATCAGCGAATACCCATTTGAGTGAGCCCCGCTAGATGGAAGTCCGACAAGAATATCACCTGCTTTTATACTTTCTGTATTAATAATTTTACTCTTATCAACAATTCCTACGGCAAATCCAGCAAGGTCAAAATCCTTCCCTCGATACATTCCTGGCATCTCGGCAGTTTCGCCACCTATTAAGGAACAACCAGACTGAAGACACCCATCAACAATCCCCTTAATAACTTCTGTATGATATTTAATTTGTAATTTTGAAGTGGCTAGATAATCTAAAAAGAATAAAGGTTTTGCACCCGTACATATCAAGTCGTTAATAGACATAGCTACAAGATCTACACCTAAACCTCTTATCCTATTTGTTTTTATTCCAACCTCTATCTTTGTTCCCACACCATCAGTGCATGAAACTAAGACAGGATTCTCTAGTTTCTCCTTACCTATTGAATACAATGCGGCAAACGAAGTAGTTCTTCCTATAGTGCTAGCTGTAAGAGTCTTCTTAATATAGGGCTGTATTGTCTTTACGAAATCATTCCCAGTCTTAATATTAACGCCTGAATCTTTATAAGTAATTTTAGACTTCATTACAAGTTAATTTATAATCCCAAAAAGTTTCCTTATCAAGTGTGGGAGGAATGGGCCCAGGAAAGAAATGATGCATAGAGTTGTAATAAAGCCAAGAACTCCTAGTCCAAAGCCAATTGCGCCAGCCGTACCTAGCTTGTCACTTTTTTTATCCATTAGTGTCCCCCTGCTTTAGAAAGCTTCTTTATGAGCTTCTTGTCTTTAAGACCAAAGATAGGAAAGTAAGATAAAAATTTTGTTACGCATATTAGGAATAAGCATAAGAAACCAAAGGATATTAAGATGCTCTCTAACCCAAAATGATAGTGATCATGCATAAGCGAAGGATAGATTAATACAATTTTCTCCACAAATAGTCCTAAAAAAGATACAGAAGCAATTGTTACCAATATAGGCTTAACAATCTTATTGGTGCTAGGAATTAATGTTACAAAGGGTATGACAAAAATACATGTTAAAGTTGCCCAGGAAAGTGACTTATATGGTTCCTCGAAAACTCTAGTAGCGATAAAGCCTGTTTCTTCTGGCATATTAGCATACCAGATTGGAAGGAACTGAGAGAAGAACGTATAAAG
>CAJIYY010000048.1 GCA_905181755.1 Candidatus Dadabacteria bacterium UBA1144 | reverse complement strand
CCAAAATCATTTGCTCCAGCATTAAGACAGTACTGAGCAAATTCGGGTCCCTGTTTAACCCAAGAAACTTGTATATTATCTATCCATCCCCTGAAAAATAACCTTGCAATTGCGTACATTTTTAATTGATCTAAATCAGTAGGGCCTTCTCTAGAGATCCCTTTCTTGTAGAGCCTAGTATCCCACGGTATAAATCTCAAAGGAACAAACTCTGTAATTCCTTTAGTTTCTTTTTGAATCTCTCTTAGAATATTAAAGTGCTTTGCCCAATGAAATGGCTTATCAACATGTCCGTACATAATGGTCGAAGTAGTATTCATGCCGGCTTTATGTATTTCTTTAATAGTATGAACCCACTGATCTGTAGTTATCTTTCCAGGAGCAATAATTTGCCTAACATCTTCACTTAAAATCTCTGCAGCTGTACCAGGGAATGTCCCATGTCCAACATCTTTTAACTGAGAAACAAAATCACCTATCGGGATATTTAAGGTTTCGGCTCCATAATGAACTTCAAAAGGAGAGAAGCAATGTGTGTGCATGTCAGGAACAGCATCCTTAACAGACTTAATTATCTCTATATAAAAATTACCATCTATATCTGGATGCATACCACCTTGCATGCAGACCTCAGTTGCTCCATTTGCCCTTGCTTCTAGGACTTTATCTTTAATCTCGTCCATAGTAAGGAAGTAAGCTTTTGAGTCTCCCTCTGCAGCCATGAAATTGCAAAAACCACAATAAGTATCACAAATATTAGTGAAATTAATATTCCTATTTACAACGTAAGTAACGTCATCTCCGACATCTTCCTTACGGATTTTATCAGCCAAAACGACTAAAAGAGAAAGGTCTTTAATATCTTCAATTAAAAAAAGTTCCTCTGCTTCTCGCTCTGAAATTTCTTCTTTTTTGATAGATTTCTCTAAGATGTGAACAATATTCTTTGATCCATTAGCAAAAAGATAATCTAATCCCTTGACTCTGTTGTTCTCAATATCATCAATAATTTTTTTTAAATCATCTTCCATATCTAACTCTAATTCTCTTTAATATATCCTGTTTCGTCAACAAACTTTAACGCCTTATTGTAAATATTATCTGTCAAAAATCTTTTATCCAAATACTCTGGATATATAGGTAGTCTTTCCCTTAGCTGAAAACCATATTCAGAAATATTTTTTTTCATTATATCTAATTGCGGCCATGGACTCTCGGGGTTCACGTAATCTATTGTTATAGGCGAAACACCTCCTAAGTCATTAACTCCTGAAAAAATGTGCAGTGTATATGTTTTTGCATTTAGATTGGGAGGTACCTGGATATTAACATCTTTACCCATTAAAATTTTTGAAATTGCAACCGTCTTAATCATATCTAAATCTGTAGGAACAGGACTACCTTCCATCTTGATTCCAGGCTTTGGACTAAAATTTTGTATTATAATTTCTTGTATGTGACCAAACTCATCGCTTATCCTTTTTAGCTCGAAAATAGAGTCAACTCTTTCTTCCCATGTCTCTCCAATTCCAATTAATATCCCAGTAGTCCAAGGAATACTTAATCTACCAGCATCAGAAATTGTTTTAATTCTCGCTCTGGGATACTTATCTGGACATCTATAATGTGCTTCGCCAGGATCCATAAGTCTCTCACTTATGCTTTCCAACATAAGGCCCATGCTAGGATTAGAGTTCTTAAATCTTTTTAATTCTTCTATTTTTGCTATCCCAAGATTTGAATGAGGGAAAATCCCCTCCTCTAAACATAACTCTGACATAGCGATCATATAGTCAGATGTTGACTCGTATCCCATCTTATTTAACTCTCTCCTATACTCTTCATAAACTAGTTCAGGTTTATCACCAGACACAAAGAGCATCTCAGTACATCCAAGCTCTAAAGATTTTTTTGCTGCCTCTAAAACTCTTTCCGGAGAATAAAGTAAATCTCCTTCCCCAGGCTCATACTTAAAAGTACAATACGAACAATTATCTCTACAGAGTTGGGTTAGTGGAATAAAAAAATTCTTGGAAAAACTTATAAGATTACCTTTATATTTAGTTCTGAGAAAATTAGACACGGACATTAATATTGAAACATTTTCAATCTCTATCTGAGTTAGTGCAAGCACATTTTCTCTACTCAAATCCTCTTCATTAAGAGCTTTTTCTAAAGAAACTCTAATCTTAGTATCTAATTCTAAGATATTACCAATAGGTATGTCGTGTGCTTTCAATATCTCAGAGGAATTATGAGAACTTAAAAATATTTTATACGCTTCATTTAAAGATATCATTCTTATCACTTCTCAAAAGGATACTCGGGGTCCTAGTTGATCTTTGATAATTATACCCTCTTATCAAAACAACAGGAACACCTATATCTTTTTCCATTAACAACCCTGCAGCTGAGGATATCTCATCAATTATTGCTACATCCGTATCGTATAAGGGATTTTTATATATATCTTTCTTATATTTCCTAATTGGAGAGACGCCATAGCTTCCAATTGCTATTTGAGTTAAGCCATACCTCCAGGGTCTACCAATTGAATCTGAGACTATAATTCCGATATCTTTTTTAGTTTCTTTATGAATCTCTTTTGAGATTCTTTTTGCAGAAATGTTTGGATTTAAAGGCAAAAGTACAGCCGAGTCTTTTTTATTAATATTAGACTGGTCTATACCAGCATTAGCTGTTATAACACCTAAATTATTTTCCGCAATAATAAGGCCTTTCTTACTCTTTATTACTCTTTTAGAATTATCTAATATTAGCTGACATAATTCATCAGATTTCCCCGTTTTCTGACTTAATAATTTAGCTTTTTTTGTAGCCTTAATAGAGCTGAGATCTACAAATCTATTTTCTGCGATAGAGATGATTTTATGAGCGACAACAATTAAATCGGTCCTATTAAGAACTATCTTTTTTCTCTTTATTGCTTTTATTATAAGTGAGGGAATATCATCCCCAGGTTTAACTTTTGGAATTCCTCCCAAAGGGATTAATTCTACTTTCTTCATTTATCAGGCAACTCCAATATAGATTTAGACATATTAACAGAGACCAGCTTCTTGGTCATTCGTATATTTTTAAAAATTGGAACAACCCCAAGAGACTTAATTTTATTCTCATATTTCTTATCTTCATTATCTACCATAAAATAGTCGACTAAGTCTTTATAAAAGGAAGCCACTCCAATAACTGATGGTTCAAGACCTTTTGCTTTCATAAAATCAAGGACTGGGCCCTTGAAGGCCCGTCCTCCTACAATTGGACTAATAGCTATCTTAATAGCTTTAGAATTCTTAATTGCAGTTCTTATACCGGGAACAGACAAAATAGGACCAATGCTAATAATGGGATTACTAGGACAAAATATAATAAATTTAGACTTATTGATTTTATCAATGATCCCCTCCGAAGGCCTAGACTTTCTTATATTTCGAAAGATAACCTTCTCTATTTTTGGTTTCATTTTATATTTTATTAAATACTCTTGAAAATGAATCTCTTTTTTCTTTGATGTTATAAAAGTTTCAACTTCTTGATTAGTCATTGGAAAAATATTTGCTCTTCTAATTTTTAATTTCTTCCTTTGATAATCTACCACCTCTTGTAAAGAAGACCCTTTGTTAATTAAAAGTTTCTTCTTTAAGTTCTCTGCAAGATCTTGATCACCGAGATTAAACCATGAATCATTGGCATTCCTTTTCTTTAAATGGTTGAAGGTATCCCCCTTTATTCCCCAGCCCTTCCTTCTGTCCACCTTTCCCGATAGCCAATAAAGGATTGAATCAACATCAGGACTTACCCTGACATCATAAATGTTTATATCATCAGCAGTATTCACAATAATATTCAATTCTTTTTTAGAGTTTTGTGAATATAAACCTTCCAAAAATTTACCTGCACCAACTCCGCCACCAAAAGTAGTAATCATATAATAAATAATACAAAGAAATTTGACTTTTTATACTTAATTTTATATCTTATGACAATTGGTGTTTGCGAAAGCTTAAAAGGGAAGTTGGTGTAAGTCCAACACAGACCCGCTGCTGTAATAAGTTAACACTTTTAGTTAAATAGCCACTGTTGAAAAATGGGAAGGTAACTAAAAGAACTTTAAGTCAGAAGACCTGCCAATTAAATTTTTATTTTTCTTCGAGGTCAAAGGAAAGATAGGCTAAAACCTAATTTTTTTAAAACTAGACTTCAAGGAAGGGAGCATATTGTAAGAATCTCTTTTCTATTACTTCTTTTAATTTTTAGTTTCACCCTAGAAGGTGTAGCAAGCGACTCTAATTCATTCTCCCCTGAAGAAACAAATGAGAAAATATTTGATATCGAAGAAAGTTATAAAGAGCCCAAGACAAATACCTCAACATCAAAAATGACCTTTTCGAATCCAAAGATTTCTAATTCTGATATCTTATTCTCACAATTTGGCGGGTCGGCTACTGTAATAACAGAATATGATATTGAAAAGTCTGGAGCAAGCGATGTTCAAGAGTTGCTGAGAAAAATTCCGGGTCTTTCTATTAAGCAATCAGGAGGCAGAGGAGGGGTTGTAAGTATCTTTTCTAGGGGAAGCGAGAGTGATCATAATCTGGTTATTATAAATGGCGTAAAAGTAAATGAAATCGGTGGTTATTATGACTTCTCGAGATTAAGCGTTAACAATATAGAACAAATAGAGGTGCTAAGAGGGCCGCAAGCTGCTCTTTATGGGCCAGGTGCGATGGGTTCCGTGATAAGCATTAAGACTAAGAAGTTTAGTGAAAAAAATACAGTTTCTTTTAATACAGCTTCGGGAATTGGAGAATCACCTTCAAGAGGATTACAAAGCAACGGCGGAACATATTTTATAAATGAAGAAACTATTAGTATTTCTGGCCCTATTTTAATCAATAAAAATAATGACTATCTTAGGTTTGGATACTCAGTTGGTTTTAAAAGAATTGACGATAATGGCCACATGCTTAAAAATAACAATCATGATAAATCTAATCTAAATGCTGGTTTAAGTTTATTCACAGCTGATAATAAATTAAAATTAGAAGCCAGTTTTGATAAGAAGAAAGTAAGATATCATTACCCAACTAATAGTTCAGGAAGCACTGAAGGAACACCTTTTTTCAATACACAAAAAGATAGGAGACATATCGGAGCACGTTCAATAAATCTAGAATATAAGATTGTTGATCCATTAACACTTGGAACTACATATAAATATTGGTATATGCACAAGTGGGTTGAGTCTGGTTACCAGGCATGGAATGGTGTTGAAACAAATAGTGATACAAACTTCTGGGAAAAAAGAGAGGGGTTCGACTACTACCTTAGGCATACAAAAGATTTTAATATTTTATCAATTGATAGTTTAATTGGATATGATTCTATAACTGAAAGCAGCGACTATAACACCTTCGGTGGTACTTATTATGGTCATAATGATCAAATTACTCAATACTACGGAAACGTAAACCTTAAATTTCCATATCAAATATCAATCAATCCAGGCATAAGGAAAATCCACCATCAAACGCATGGTGGGTACACGCTACCATCTGTATTCTTATCAAAGAGTTTTTCTGAAACTTCAACAAGAATCAGAGGTGGTTTTAGCAAGGGTGTAAAATACCCGAATACTTATGAGTCTTATAGTCAGAGCTATATGCTCAGACCAGAAAGACAG
>CAJIYY010000047.1 GCA_905181755.1 Candidatus Dadabacteria bacterium UBA1144 | reverse complement strand
TTTCGGGGTCGACGGGATTCGAACCCGCGACCTCTGGCGTGACAGGCCAGCGTTCTAACCAGCTGAACTACGACCCCAAAAAAAATGGGCGCTACAGGATTTGAACCTGTGACATCTTCCTTGTAAGGGAAGCGCTCTCCCGCTGAGCTAAGCGCCCCGAATAGATTTTTATACTATATGGAGACAACTAAATGTCAAGATAAGTTCAAAGGCTTCTCTGGTTCAGAAGAATCTACACTTAGCGGCATATCTGACAATACTATATCCTTTAAGACAGCATCATCGGAGATAATTGCATAAGGAATAACATCATCCATATGATTAACAGACACAATGTTTACATCCTTTAAAACCTCTTTCGGGATATCGATTAAATCCTTTTCGTTTTCCTTAGGAATCAAGACTGTTTTAACACCACCTCTATGGGCAGCGAGAATTTTCTCTTTTAGACCACCTATTGGAAGGACACGGCCTCTCAGGGTGATTTCTCCCGTCATTGCCAAGTCATTTCTTATTTCTTTCTTAATTAGTCCTGAAAGTATAGCCGTAGCCATTGCAATTCCTGCGGAAGGTCCATCTTTAGGTTGCGCTCCTTCAGGAACATGAACGTGAATGTCTACTTTTTGATAGAAGTTTCTATCCAAGCCAAGCCTACTACCTCTAGATCTAACATAACTCATAGCCGCCCTAGTAGATTCCTGCATAACTTCACCTAACTTTCCTGTAACTGTAAAAGTACCTTTACCTGGGACTATAGTTACCTCAATATTTAGCAATTCTCCACCAACTTCAGTCCATGCCAATCCTGTAGACATACCAATTTGATTAGCTTCTTCTATCTGACCATGTTTAAATTTTGGAGAACCTAATAATTTCTCAACAACTTTTGGAGTTACATTCAAAGAAAACTCCTTACCATTTGCAACAACTTCTTTAGCTGTTTTTCTACATAGTGATCCAATCTCTCTTTCTAAGGTTCTAACTCCCGCCTCTCTTGTATATCTCTGTATTGTAAAGTTTATTGCTTTTTCAGAGAACTTAACATTTGAATCAGTTAAACCATTATTTTCTATTTGCTTTGGAACCAAATACTTCTTTGCAATTTTATTCTTTTCAAGCTCTGTATAACCTGAAAGTTTAATAATTTCCATTCTATCTTGAAGTGCCCAAGGAATAGTATGAAGTACATTAGCTGTAGTAATGAAAAGAACTTGTGATAAATCATAATCAATTTCAAGATAGTGGTCATTAAATGTAGAGTTTTGCTCTGGATCCAAGGCCTCAAGAAGCGCAGACGCGGGATCTCCTCTAAAATCTGTACCTACCTTATCTATCTCATCCAATAGAAAAACCGGATTCTTCGTGCCAGCTTTTTTCATACCTTGAATTATCTTCCCAGGTAGGGCACCAATATAGGTTCTTCTGTGTCCTCTAATTTCAGCCTCATCTCTAACTCCACCGAGAGAGACCCTAACAAACTTTCTTCCCATAGCTCTAGCTACAGATTTTGCTAAGGATGTTTTACCTACTCCTGGGGGGCCTACTAGACAAAGAATCGGACCTTTTAATTTTTTTGTTAAAGTTCTAACAGCTAAGAATTCTGTAATTCTTTCCTTAGGTTTTTCTAAGCCAAAATGATCTTCATCAAGTATCTTCTCTGCATTTTCCAGAGAAGTTTCATCTTCCGTTAAGTCAGAGTCCCATGGCAAAGTTACTAACCAATCGATATAATTTCTAACAACGGTTGCCTCTGCCGACATAGAAGACATACCTTTTAGTTTCTTTATTTCCTTTTCTATCCTTTTCCTGATATCTTCAGGCATCTCCTTGGTCTTTAAAGTCTCTTCAAATTCTAGTATTTCACTCTTCAAATCATCTTTATCACCAAGCTCGTTTTGAATAGCTTTCATCTGCTCAGTTAAATAATATTCTTTCTGAGCTTTTTCCATCTGCTTCTTAACTCTATTCCTGATTTTTTTCTCTACTTGAAGAATTTCTAATTCCGATTGAATTTTTTCGAATAACATTTCTAGCCTCTTGGAACAATCTAAACACTCAAGAATCTCTTGTTTGTCAGAAAGCTTAAAAGTCAAATGAGAAGCAATAGTATCAGAGAGCTTACTTGCATCTTCAATTCCAGAAATTGTTACCAATGTCTCAGTAGGTACTTTCTTGTTGAGCTTTGTATAATCTTCAAAGGCTTCAGTTAAACTTCTCATAATAGCACTTGTCTCAACATCAGATTTCTGCTCTTCTATCAAATCTTCTACTTCAACATTAAAGAATTTATTCTCATCATCATATTTCGAGATTTTCGCCCTGCTCACGCCCTCAACAAGTATCTTAACGGTCCCATCTGGCAGCCTAAGCATTTGAACAATAGTGCCAACAGTACCAATATTATAAATATCTTCTGGTCCTGGATCATTAGTTTTTGCATCAATCTGAGCAGATAATAAAATCTTTTTATCTGTTTTCATAGATTCTTCTAGTGCTCTAATTGACTTCTCCCTTCCCACAAACAATGGTGCGACCATATGCGGAAAAATTACGACATCTCTTAAAGGCAACAATGGAAGTTTATATTTTGAACTCATGAAATCCTCCGGAAGGCATTATTGTAATAAGTTAACCATTAAATCTTGTTTTGCAACAATAAAACATTAAAAAAACTAATAAAATACCAAGAAAGGAGTAAAAAAGGACCAAGTTAGGCACTTTTAACTGATTTATTTTCAAAACTTAAGATTGGTGACTTATTATTCATTATTACTTCTTCAGTTATAACACACTTCTTGATACCCTCAAGAGTGGGGATATCATAAATTAAATCCAAGATAGAATTCTCTATTATAGACCTCAGGCCTCTTGCTCCGGTCTCTCTTTTAATAGCTTCTTTTGCTATAGAAACTAAAGATTCCTTAGTAAATTCTAGCTCTACATTGTCATTAATTTTCACTAACTTTTGATACTGTTTTATTAAGGCATTCCTTGGTTCTGTGAGTATCCTTATTAAGCCTTCCTCAGTTAAAGTATTAAGATAAGTGATAACAGGAACTCTTCCTATAAACTCGGGTATAAAACCGAAACTAACCAAATCTTCTGATTGAAGAGATTGAAGGAAATCATCTGATTCTAATCGTTTAACTATCTGCTTCTCATCTTTTTCAAAACCTATAGAATTCTTACCTATTCTTCTAGCTATTATTTTATCAAGGCCACTAAAAGAGCCTCCGAGTATGAATAAGATATTATTTGTATCTACAGGAATAAATTCTTGCTGTGGATGTTTTCTTCCTCCCTTAGGCGGAACATTTACCACGGCTCCTTCAATAATTTTCAACAGAGCCTGCTGAACACCTTCCCCTGAGACATCCCTTGTTATAGAGGGGCTATCTCCACTTTTTCTGGCTATCTTATCAATTTCATCAATATAAATTATTCCCTTCTCTGCCTTTTTAACATCAAAATCAGAAGCTTGCAGCAAGCTAACTAGCATATTCTCTACATCCTCTCCAACATAGCCCGCTTCGGTATAACATGTAGCATCAACTATAGTAAAAGGGACATTTAGGAACTTAGCTAAAGTCTGAGCCAAAAGAGTCTTCCCTGAGCCAGTAGGTCCAATCAGCAAAACATTACTTTTTTGTATCTCTACTTCTTCAGTCTTGGCTTTCTTACTCTTAGGTTTAGAATTACTGTTTATTCTCTTGTAGTGGTTATATACCGCAACAGAGAGGTACTTTTTTGCCTTTTCTTGATCTATTACATACGAATCGAGCTGATTCTTAATCTCATGCGGTGGTGGTATATATTCAAGTTCTTCTGGAGCTATCTGCTCCCCCTTCTCATCCTCAATAATTTCTGCACATAAATCAACGCATTCATTACAAATATAGATACTGGGTCCAGCTATGAGTTTTTTAACTTCTTTCTGCCCTTTCCCACAAAAGGAACAATTCAAATCATCTTTCTCACTCATCTATTTAACATCCTTTTGAATGATTATATTATCTATAATTCCATAATCCAAAGCTTCTTCCGAAGTTTGATAAAAATTCCGCTGTATGTCTAACTTGATAGTATCCACATCTCTCTTAACGTGTTTTGAAAGTAGTTGAGCTAGAATCTCTTGTTTTCTTCTAGTTTCATCCATCTCTTTTTCTAGATCATAAAATTGACCACCTAGTTGAGTTCCAACAGAATGAAGCATAATTGTAGAGTTTGGAAGTGAATTCCTTTTATTCTTTGCTCCACTGCCCAAAAGAACTGCTCCCATGCTTGCAGCCATACCATAACAAAGTGTGCTTACATCAGGTGCGACATATTGCATAGCATCATATATACCAAGTCCCGCAGTTACGCTCCCTCCTGGAGAATTAATGTACAAACTGATATCCTTCTTACTATCAACTGACTCTAGAAACAATAATTGAGCAACAACTACATTGGCAAGATTATCATTGATGGGGCCCCCAATGAAAATAATTCTTTCATTTAGAAGTCTTGAATATATATCGAAAGCTCTTTCCCCAGATGAACTTTGCTCTACTACCATTGGTATAAACATATTGTGATTGTAATTTAATCACTAATTTTAGTCAATTAAGAAGAACACTTAAGTTACTTTTTTGACTTTGGCTTGATCTCTTTAATTTTTGCATCAGCAATTACAAATCTTATGACTTTCTCATCAGTCAACTTAACTCTTATATCATCCATAAGATTATTATCTTTATAGTACTTCTTCACTTTACTAACTGGAGTATTTTGGGAATTCGCAATTGAAGCAATTACTTGTTCAATTTCATCTTCTGGCACTGAAATACTTTCAAGTTTAGAAATTTCAGCAAAAATCAAAGCTAGTTTGACATTTCTTACTGCTGATTCTTTGATTAAGTCTTTAGTTGGATCATCTACTTCTTTTAGCTTAATTCCTTTTTCATTCATTTTTGATAAATATTCACTCTCCAACCTTCTTTCCTCATCATCAAGAAAGGAAACCGGGAACTCAAAGCTATTGTCTTTAATTAACTTATCACCAACACTCTTTCTTAAAGAAGCCTCCGACTTATCATTAAAAGACCTCTCTAGATCAGAAGCAACTCTTTCTTCCAACTTATCTTTTGATTCCATGCCTAATTTGGTAATAAAATCATCGTTTAACTTCGGTACAACTTTCTTGAATATTTTATTAACTAATACCTTGCAAGTAACAACTTTTCCTGCTGCTTCAGCAATTGGAAAATCTTCAGGATAAGTGATATCAAAAATTTTCTCCTCACCTATTGCCATTGACTTTATCTGAGATTCAATGTCGGGGATTAAAGACTCATTTCCAAGCTCTATTAAAGCATTATCTCTTACTAAATCTTTTACAACTACCCCTTCAACTTCTCCAGAGAAATTGATACTCAGAATATCCTTCTTGCTGACCTTCTTTCGCTTGGGAAGTTCTTCGTTAGATGCAAAATTTAATAATAAATTCTCTATAGCCTTATCTATATCTTTTTGTTCAATAGAAAAAACTTCTTTCTCTACTTCGATTCCTTTGAACTTGGCAAGACTAATCTCAGGTATAAACTCAAAATTAAAAGAAAACTCAAAGTTTTTATCCTTATGAAAATCTTTAAATTCCAAATCTGAGGTTCTTACTATATTAATTTTCTCTTCTAAAGCTAAAGACCTTAAATTGTTGTTAATAACTCTTGTCTTAAGCTCCTCAGAGATTTGCTCCAGATAAATAGACTCAACAACCTTAAGTGGCACTTTGCCTTTTCTAAATCCTTTCAAATCTGCATCTTTCTGAAAAAGCTTAACAACATCTGTATATATTTTACCAACTTCGGATTTATCTATATCAAAAAAAGCTTTCTTCTGCGTTGAACTAATTTCTTCAATTTTATAACTCATTTTATCTCCAATATGGGAGCGGGGGGACTCGAACCCCCACACCCGAAGGCGCTAGATCCTAAATCTAGTGCGTCTACCAATTCCGCCACGCTCCCTTCTAAAAAATATTTTTTTTAAAGGATTAATATACTGATTACCTAATCTAAAATCAATTTTAGATGCTAAGAAGGTTGGAAAGCGACGATAACTTTATTGCTGTTTTTTAGATATTTTGATATAACATGATTCACTTCATCCAGTGATACACTCCTTATTTTCGAAGAAAATTCAAAAGGCTCTTCAGGTCCTAAACCAAAGAAAGTGCCCTGGGAAATTCTCGCATTAATCGCCGAATTTCTTTGTAAAGATATGTCGTTTCTTCCAATAAGATAATTCTTTGCTCTTTCAATCTCTGACTTCGTTACACCATTGGAAACTAAATTAGAAATTTCTAGATTAATAGCATCTATACTTTGATCTTTCTTCTCAGGGGAACAGCCAATATAAACTCCAAAATGCCCTATAGAAGGAGCCGGGCTATAAAAAGATGAAACTGTATATGCGAGACTTTGCTTATCTCTTAGCTCAACAAACAATCTACCTCCCATTCCTGACAAGCAAGAATTCATTACCTGAAAAGCATACTGGTCATTTGATTCCAACGAAGGAGCGTATGTTCCTATCATAATATGAGACTGCTGCTTATCACCCAATTTAGTCTCAAAGATTTTGTCCTCTTTAATAGGTGTAAATTCTAAATCTTTTTTAATGTTGCTCTCAGGATTCTTTATATCCAAAGACATATCTAAACATTTAACTAATTCATCTAAGTCAAAGTTTCCTACAGCTGAGAGAAGAAAGTTACTCTTAAAGATAGAGCCTTCATATGCCTCACTTATCTCTCTCCTAGAGATTTCTAAAACACTACTTTCAGATCCATACTGATTCATCGAATAAGGATGGTTTGGAAATAGAAGCTCATAGAATTTATCAGCGGCCAGTGCTGCATAGTTTTGTTTTTTTCTATTTAAATAGGAAAGTATATCTTTTTTAACAATATCCAACTCATCATCTAAAAACAAAGGGTTACATAAGACATCGGAAAAAATATCAACAAGCTCATTTAGATTTGCGCTTGGGCCTAACAATTTCATTCCAACCGTATTCTTACCAGAATACCCTTCGATATCAGAAGCAAGTATTTCTGTTTTCATCGAGAGCTCATCCTTAGTTAGGCTCAAAGAACCTCTCTCGAATAGCTCAGCCATAATACTAAACTTCCCATTAGACTCTTGGGTTTCATATTTAAGGCCTCCTAAAGATATGGAACGCAAAGAGAACAATGGAGTTTTATTATTTTGAAGAACTAAAAGACTTATCCCATTATCAAGTTTCAAAAGCTTAGGTTTCTCATATAAGATGTCTGACATAGAATAGTCTTTAGGAAGATAAGACTCACTCTGCTCATTCTTAACACTTAGATTCCTACTAAAAGAATCTGATATTAAATCTTCAAAATGCTGCTTCTCTTTTATTAAAGATTCTTTTGGAAAGATTATATTTAAATTTAAGTTTTCTAATCTAAGAAATTCTGAAGATACTTTGGAAATATCATCAGGAGAAACATCAACGATTCTATCCAAATACTCTTTCTTAGAGTTTAAATTCCCCGTTAATGATTCCAGATAACCTATAGTTTGAGCTTGTCCTTGAACAGTCTCATTCTCATGGAGATCATCTGATAATATAGAATTTTTGGCTCTTTCTATTTGAGTAGGTTCAAAATCTAAAGATAGGACCTTTTGAATATTATGAATAATTTCCTTAATTACTTTATCAATATTTTTTTCAATTAGTGTCCCCGACACCATAAAGACACCTGAGTGTCTCATGGAATAATGACTAGAAGATATAGAGGTAACAAGTGATAGTCTTTCCTTTAATTCCCTGTAGAGTAAAGAGCTAGTCCCAGACCCCAATATGTGACTGACAATATCTAAGACCGGGGAATCTGGATCATTTGCATTTTTTGACTTAAAGGAAAAGGCAAAATAAACTTCGTTAACTTCCTTTGACTCTATATTAATCTTTAGTCCTGAAAAGTCTATTTTGTCCAACAGCTCAGGTCTCTGAACTTTTTCATCTCTAATGCTAGTGAAAACTCTATCAATCTTAGGCCTGACAATGCTACTTTTAACTCCACTTACAACAACTAAATGCATGTTGGAAGCCTGATACCATTTATCATAGAAATTCTTCACATCTGCCCTCTTAAAGGCCTTAACGCTTTCGGGAGTCCCGATAATTGGGAGTCCATAAGTAGTCGAAGAAAAAGTATTTTTAAAGATCATCTCACTTAAACAGTTAGAGGGAGAATCGTTACCTCTCTTTATTTCCTCTAAAATAACCTCTAGTTCTTTAGATAATTCATTCTCATCAAAGGTTGCTTCATACATGCATTCAGCAAGTATATTCAGGCCCACATCGATGAAATCATTTGATATAGTGGTGTAATAGACAGTCTCATCATACGAAGTAAAAGCATTAACTTCTCCTCCATGGGCTTCAAGTTGTTTTGAAATCTCACCCACCTCTAGATTTTTAGTACCTTTAAAAATCATATGCTCGTGCACATGCGCGAGACCCCTTTGATTGTCATCTTCATATGCGCTTCCTGTATTAACCCAAACGAATATTGATGTTACAGGTGAATGTGGATCCTCTTTTAATAGAACCTTTAATCCATTATCTAAATAATACTGTTCTACATTATCCATAATTATTCACGAAGTTGCTTTTTGAGATGCCTTATATTTTGAAATTGCATAACTTGATAAAGAATATAATAAATAAAGATAAAAAAGTATGAATGAGCCAATCTCGACATGAGTCAATATTGAGATAAGTATTACTGATACAACAATTAGCGCATTAAATCTTTTCATTCTATTTAGAAAAGTTTTTTTAGGGAAAATAATATTACTGACCATTAAAAGTCCAACAAGAGGCAAAAAGAGTAGGAAAAATGTGTTAAGAAACTCCGGCTTGAATAGATCGAATTTATAGTCAATAAGCACAACGGATATTAACAATCCAGCAGCCATAGGGCTTGGTAAGCCAATAAAGAATCTATCTTTATCTTCATCTGGCAATGTATTAAATCTAGACAATCTTAGTGCGACACATACAGTGAAGAAGATAACGCACATTATCCCTAGATTATTATATGAAGACAAATAGACTATGTATATCAATAGAGAGGGTGCTACGCCGAAGCATACAAGGTCAGATAAGGTGTCATATTGTGCACCGAATTCCGAATCTCTATTCAACAACCTTGCGATTTTTCCGTCAACATAATCAATAAATGCCGCAATGTATAGAAAAATACATGACCACCATAATGATTTTTCAGTCAAGAAGAAAGTTTCTATACCAAGAAATTCTCCATCTACCAAAGGAAATAGTTTTATTAAATTGAATATAGACAGTAAGCCAAAGACTAAGGCCAGTGTAGTTAAAACATTAGGTATTAGTGATACAATCTTCCTATTTTTCATTTGGTTTTGTAAAGAGTATGCTCTCTCCCGCTACAACTTCATCTCCCGCTTTAAAATTAGTTACATAACTTGAGGGTACGTATATATCTATTCTTGATCCAAATTTTATAATACCTATTCTTTCCCCAATTTCTAACAAGCTACCCTTAGATACAAAAGGCACAATTCTCCGTGCAATGTATCCAGCGAATAAAATTAGAATTATATTACTATTATCTTGCGTTTTTAGATGTAGATATAACCTTTCGTTCTCTATACATTCTGGAGAATTTGCAAATTTAAACTTACCTGGATAATAAATTGTTTCTTTAACTTCTGAAGAAATTGGCGACCGTGCTATATGACAATCTAATAGGGAAAGGAAAATACAGATTCTTCTCATTTCCACATTAGTAAATTCTTTCTCCTCGACCAAGTCTACCGAAATAATTTTTCCATCGGCAGGAGAGATTATTCCACTTGTATTGGGGATAATTCGTTCAGGATCCCTAAAAAAATGAACTATTAAGACAAATGTAACCAATAATAAAATAGATATAATTGATATGCCAAAAAAAGCAGTTCCAAGCCAACAAATTAAAAAAGAAATAAATATAGGCTTATAGCCTTGGTCAGAAACGGTCCATTTATAGTCAATCTTCATTAGTTCTTTTCTTTATCTACTAGCTTCTTTTTAAATAGAGCAGTCATCATAGAACGAAGAGTTTCTCCTATGTTCTCAATTGGATGAGTCTCTCCCTCTTTTAGTAAACGATTATAATTAGGTCTTCCTGCCTCATTTTCTTTAATCCACTCTTCAGCGAATTGACCGCTTTGAATTTCATCTAAAACTGTCTTCATTCTTGCTTTAACTGAAGCATCAATCAATCTAGGACCTCTTGTTATGTCACCATATTTAGCAGTATCACTAATCGAATACCTCATATTAGAGATTCCACCTTGATAAATTAAATCAACAATTA
>CAJIYY010000046.1 GCA_905181755.1 Candidatus Dadabacteria bacterium UBA1144 | reverse complement strand
ATGTCCATTTTTTTTTTAAAAAAACCTGGAAAACTTCGACAAATGTTCCAAAGATATTGACATATCATCTAAATCTTTTAACATCAGGATATGAAATCCAAAGACTATCCAATCAGAGTTGTAACTAAAATCACTGGTTTAACTGCAGATCAGATAAGAAAATGGGAAGAAAGGTATTCAATTTTGAATATCAATAGGTCCTCTAAGGGAAGCAGAAGGTTTACTGATAAAGACTTAGAATTACTTCAACTTATGCTAGAAGCTAAAAGAATAGGTTTTTCGCTTCAAGAAATTGGGGAATTAGACCTTCTTACTCTCAGGAATATTGTTAATAACTTTCAAGGAACTTCTCAAGATGTCCCTTATCCTGAGTTAGAAAAGTTGAGTAAATCTACGAAGGTCTATTTTGATATATGCATAGAAGCTCTTAAGGAATTCAACATTTCTAAATTGGAGAAAGCAATCTATGACGTCGCCATGGAGCTTGGAGCAGTCTATGTGATTCACAAATTCATGGTTCCATTCATTAAGCATGTAGGAAGACTTTGGAAAAATAATAGTATTTCAAAATCTCAAGAACGTTTTGCTAATGCGGTTATAAAAAATTACCTAGAAAACTACAGGTCTTCATTTAAGGATTTTGATTCCTCTAAGCCCATTGCCTTGATCGCCACTCCTAAAGGTCAAAAGGCAGAACTGGGATGTCTTGTTAATGCATGTTTGTCGCTTGCTACTGGATGGAATAATATTTACCTTGGAACTGACTTAAGTTCCACCGACTTAGTTCAAGCATCTCAAGTGTCTAACTGCTCATGTGTAATCTTGAGCATCCTATATCCTTTGAATGATGAGTCTTTAGGCCTTGAGCTTAAAAAGCTTAGAGAAGGTCTGGGGGATCATGTTGAGATTGTGATAAATGGAAAAAAATCTAATCTTTACTCGGAAACCTATAAAGATATAAATGCCAGAGTTGTTCATGACCTATTCTCGATGCCTACTTTGCTTGAGGATTTGAAATCTAAGGCTATTAGTTGAGCTTAAACGCAAAAAAACAAGGCCCACATAAGCAAGCCTTGTTTTTTGTTTAAGAAAATCTGTGATTATATACTTATTTATAAAGCTTTAAGATCACTTGCTTTTTCTTTACCTTTTTCTGAAACTACTTCGAATGATACTGAATCACCTTCATTAAGGTTTCCAATTCCTGCAGCTTCCAAGGCTGAGATGTGAACAAAGATATCCTTGCTACCATCTTCAGGTTCTATAAATCCATAACCTTTTTGTGGATTGAACCATTTTACTTTACCATTAGGCATATATTAGCCCTCCTTTATACTTCACTTATTGTGAAATAATCTTTATATTGTAGTGTCAAAAATAGGAAAGGCAAATATAAATTTACCTAAATTGCTTATTTTATGACACTAAGTGAAAATATATGCTTACTTAGGAAGCTTTAAGATCACTTGCTTTTTCTTTTCCATTCTCAGAAACTACTTCAAATGATACTGTGTCACCTTCGTTAAGGTTTCCAATACCAGCAGCTTCTAATGCTGAAATGTGAACAAAGACATCTTTGCCACCATCTTCAGGTTCTATAAATCCATAACCTTTTTGTGGATTGAACCATTTTACTTTACCATTAGGCATAACGCGCCCTCCTTTGAATAAATACGTCCCCAAGGGGATTCGAACCCCTGTTTTCGCCGTGAAAGGGCGGTGTCCTAGGCCAGGCTAGACGATGGGGACATGAGCCGTGCAGGATTCGAACCTGCGACCCACTCCTTAAAAGGGAGTTGCTCTACCAACTGAGCTAACGGCCCTTTATTCTCGTTCATTATAGCTTGTTCGCTTTTTTTGTCAAAGCTAGGTTAGTATCTAATACTATGAATTTTAACAATTTAAGTAAGAACTTCATTTATGCAACTTTTTCTAACTGTTTATTTTTTGTAAATTTCTCCTGCTTTTTCTTGTTACCATTATTCTTGGATAATAATAATTATACTAAATCTGAAATAGGTATAGTGATGTCAACTTTTGGGTTTTCCTCCATATTGCTAACTCCTTATACTTCAACTTTGGTTGATAAATATGGAAAAAAATTATTATCACTTGTTGCACTATTGCTTATGATTTCCTCTACTCTTTCTTTTATTTTCGTTGTTGATTTTAATATAATTTTATTTTTGAGGATTATTCAGGGAGCGGCATTTTCAATATTTTTTAATGCATCTTCGGCTATTGCTTCAAATTCCTTAGAAGATCAAGATAAACAGTACGGTCTTTCATTGTTTAGCTCTTTTACAATCATCTCATACTTTCTTGGACCATTTTTTTCTGAGAAAATAATTTTAAAATTTGGCTACACAGAGTTCTTTATCTATTCTGCTATTTTTTCATGCATTTCTTTTGGACTAATGCTTCTGGTGGTGGAAGAAAAAGAAGAAAGTGATAAGGAGATTCTAGCGAGTAGTTTTTTTACCATTATTAGGGAAAATAAAATATTTAAAATCCTTGTGGCTAACTTTCTTCTAGCTTCCGGTTTTGGTGTTGTAATGAATTTTTTATCTCTTTTCTTAAGAGAGAAGGATCTCTCCATCGGTCTTTTCTTTGTTGGGTATAGCGTAGTAGTTTTCTTATCAAGAGTTCTACTTTCTAGCAGACTATCTTCTGTAAATTTATTCAACAAGATATTGGTAATGCTGTCACTTTTTGCAGTAGCAATCTTCTTTGTACCTTCAATAAATTCTATTTTTGATGTTATTTTATTCTCAATACTCTTTTCATTAACATATTCTCTAGTTTATCCCTTCTTATCTTCAATAGCTCTGAAGGGTAAACCTAAGTCGTTAAGTGGTAGGATTTTTGGTGCTATCAATTCTTCTTTTAGTATAGGAGTAAATGTTATGACTTTTTTCTTTGGATTCATTGCAGAGATATATGGATTTAATATTATGTTTAAATGCGCTTCTATTCTGATCTTAATAGGTGCATTGCTTTTATTTGTAGAAGAAAGGAGATCAACTAAGTGACTTCAGAGTTAAGAAAAATTATAGTTTTGGAATTCAAAAGAAACAATCTTGTTTGCGTTGATAAAATCGGAGAGATTCTTGAGGTGTATGCAGATTTATTAATATCAGAAAATAGAAAATACAACCTAACCAGGATTACAACCAACCAAGATATAGTTGATAAGCATTTTATTGATTCGATTCTAGGTTTTGAGAAATTTAAGGAAAAAAATCCTGAGACTCCACCTCTGGTAATAATGGACATAGGAACAGGTGCAGGCTTCCCAGGAATACCATTGCTTTTATATGATCAGATTTGTAATAATGGTAAGGCAATTAAAGAAATTCATCTAGTGGATTCGAATAAAAAGAAGACAGAGTTTTTGTCTTTAATTGCAGATATTCTAACAAAGTCGCTAGGTAAAAATTTAATTAGTGTTCACAATGATAGACTTGAAACATTAGAATTAGAAGAAAAAATCCCGGACCTTTTTCTTAGTAGAGCTACTGGAAGTATTGATAAGGTTCTTGATCATCTTGCAGAATTTCTGATAAAAAATGGCCAAATACATAATACTGCTTTTCTATTATATTATGGTGGAGTTAATGTTCAAAGTTTAGATGAGGGATATGTCTGTAAGGGCAAGATGGAATCTGGACGTAGAGTTCAGTTCCATGTTTCAATGAAAATTATAGCAGAATTTCAATTCTCTATTGAAAACTATAGTAGAGCTAATGTTCTGTATAGTTTGAATCCAGGAACTTGATTTAAACTTATAAAGTTTAGTAGATGGTCTTATAGTATCTATCCTATATTGGCAGCTATTTCACGAATCTGATTCAGATAGGTCTTAATCTCAATTGCATACTCAGATAGTTTAGGATCTTTACTTTTAGAGGAAATTGTATTTGCCTCTCTGTTAATTTCTTGCATATAAAAATCAATCCTTAACCCCTTTGATCCTTTTTTCTTTAGAACTTTATTAAGTTCAGATACATGTGAATCTAGCCTAATTATTTCCTCTTCAATGTCAATTTTGTCTAAAGCATTATTTATATCTTTCTTAATATCTAGAAGGTCGGCATTTATAACACTCTGTATTATTTCATTAGAGTATTTTTTTTCTAAATTAGACCTGTATTTGCGAGTCCTTTTAACAATATTATTCTTAAGTCCTTCTATCTTTATGAGCTTTTTAGATATATCTTGTATTAAGTTTTTTCCTTCTGATTGCTGACTTTTAATTAATTCATTAATTCCTTTGCTTACAAGTCTAACTTGAAACTTTAAAGATTTATCAGAAGATTGCTCGATTCTTGATTCCTTATTTGTCATCTCTCCTAACTCTCCAATAGAAATGGTTGGGTTTATATTGAAACTTAGAGCAA
>CAJIYY010000045.1 GCA_905181755.1 Candidatus Dadabacteria bacterium UBA1144 | reverse complement strand
GCAGACCAGCATTATTTATACCTTAAAAAGTATGTCAATGAGGAAGAAATTGTTATTCTGAAATCATCACTTAAGAATGATCAAAAAAAGCATGTAAAAGAAAGGATTAGTTCTGGAAGTGCTAAATTTATAGTTGGTACACACTCGTTGTTTCAAGAAGATGTTAACTATAAATCATTAGGAATAGTAGTTATTGATGAGCAGCATAGATTCGGCGTTTTGCAAAGAAAATTAATGTCAGAAAAAGGAGTGAATCCAGATATTCTTGTAATGACTGCTACTCCTATCCCTCGAACCCTATCTAATGTTTTCTTTACTGACTATAAGGTCTCTAATATTCTAGAGATGCCCACGAATAGAGGCAAGATTACAACTAAAGTGGCGAATGCTGAAGAACCTGGGGACGCCTATAGGTTTTTAATTAAGCAACTTCAAATTGGTAGGCAGGCTTTTGTCCTTTGTCCATTAATAAAGAAATCTGACAATGAAGAATTTGAGTCATTAGAAGATATTGAATCTCTTTACTTAGAATTAAGAAAGAATAAATTGAAGAATTTCAAGTTAGGAATTATACATGGTCGTTTGAAGTCGGAAGAAAAAGAAGAGGTAATGAAGAAGTTCAGACTAAAGGAAATTGATGTACTTATCTCCACAACAGTTATTGAGGTTGGGGTTGATGTCCCTAATGCAAGCATTATGATGATTTATAATCCAGAAAGATTTGGTCTCTCGCAACTTCATCAGCTAAGAGGTCGTATCGGACGTGGTCCATATGACTCAACATGTATTCTAATGGTTGGGAAAATAGGTGAGTTCTCAAAAGATAGACTTATAGTTTTCAAGAATACTCTCGATGGGTTCCTAATTGCAGAGAAAGACATGGAGATGAGAGGCCCAGGTGCATTTTATGGAACTGGAGTTGAGCAATCTGGTAAGTTCTGGGATCTTCACTTGGCAAGCCTTAGAAGAGATATCCCCATACTAGAAGAGGCCAGAATATGCGCTTCAGAAATAACTAAATATGATTTTTATAAAAATAATAATAAATGTTTTGATGAGCTTATACTTTCTACTTGGGGTGAGAAGCTTAATCTCACAAAAGTTATTTAAGAAGGTATAATTAAATTCTATGAGTAATCTTTTGACTGCTGCCTTCGGGGCAGGTTGTTTTTGGGGAGTTGAAAATAAATTCATGAACTTTCAGGGAGTTTTAGAAACTTCTGTTGGTTATATGGGGAGTGAGTTTAAGAATCCAACTTATTTTGACGTATGTTCAGGGTTAACTGGTCACGCAGAGGTTGTAATGGTGCAGTATGATTCTAACATTGTTGATTACAAGGAACTATGTAATTTTTTCTTTCAATCTCATGATGCGACAACTCTAAACAGGCAGGGACCTGATGTAGGAACCCAGTACAGATCTATAATCTTTTATTATGATACAGACCAAAGAGATATCGCTAGCGAAATAATCTTTGCTCTGAATGAACAGAAAACATCAATACCTGTAGTTACAGAAGTTGCTAAAGCTATGCAGTATTATTTAGCAGAAGAGTATCATCAGAAGTATATTTCCAAGAATAATTTTGAATCATGCGGGGTATAGTCTCATTAATACTTTAAAAACAACTTTTTTGCTAACAGTCATGACACTTTTTTTTGTTGCCATAGGTCAATATCTTGGGGGATCAGGAGGCATGAAGTTAGCCTTTGTTTTTGCCCTGATTATGAATATCGGTTCTTATTGGTTTTCTGATAAAATTATTTTAAAAATCTACAAGGCTAGAGAGATTGACCCTAAGGAGTTTCCAGATGTTATAGAAACTTTCTCTAGTTTATGTAAGAAAGCAGAGATGTCTGAGCCTAAATTATTTATATATTCATCTGATGATCCTAATGCTTTTGCCACTGGCAGAAATGAGAGGAATTCGGTCGTAGCTCTTTCTACTGGTTTAATATCACATCTAGAATTAGAAGAGATTGAAGGGGTAATGGCTCATGAGTTGGCTCATATTGAGAATAGCGATATATTAATTGGCTCAATCGCTGCAACTTTTGCTGGCGCTATAAGTATGATTGCCAGTATATTGAAGTGGGGATTAATTTTTGGAGCATTCAGGGGTAATAAAAATTCAGGGAATGTTTTCGGGAATCTTTTAATAGCAATATTGGCACCCATTATTGCATTAATAATTCAGATGGCAATTTCTCGTACACGAGAATATAAGGCTGATAGCACCGCAGCTCAAATTACAAAAAAGCCTAAATTCTTGGCTGATGCTTTATCTAAAATTCATAATTTTCATCTTGAATCAAAGAATAGTAGGCAGTCTAATAGGGAACTAGAAGCAGCTACTAAGCATATGTTTATAATAAGTCCTATCTCGGGAGGAGTTGGCAAGTTGTTTAGCTCACATCCTCCTGTTGAAGAAAGGATTAAGAAATTAATGAGTATGGAAGTTTAAATTTGTTTTCCTTTGGTGTAACTGGGGATTCCTATTAGAGTCCACAAAGCTAGTACAATAAAAGTTATGAAAATAAGTCCATATGAGCTTGGAAAAGAGAATAGTGAACCTTTAGAATAAATATAGCCAGCTGAGATACTTCCTACAGCATGACCTAGAAAGCTTAAGATATAGTAAGGCCCAGTGCCAGTTGCCCGCATTTGATCTGAAACATAAAGAGAGAGTAGGCTAGGAAGAACAGACTGAAATATTGTTATACCTAAAAAAAATAATATTCCCAGTACATATAGAGTTGATTCGTTCTGGTTTTGAAGTAAGAAGTATGAGAAGCCAAGAAATAGGAAGGACCACCCAGCTCTTATTGCATGATTTATCTTATTCTTTTTTTCTAAATATCTTATTGAGGGATAAATTAAAATCGCTGCTGGTAAGAAAATTATTAAATAAACTAGAGATAGGCTTTTTTCACCTCCATCTAGGACTTTCCATATAAGTGGATATATAAAAAGAAATATACTTAGTATTAAGGAAAGCATAAAAGAGGAGAAGTAAATTTTAATAAGATTTTTGGATATCTTTAAACCACCATTAGTAGGATGACTAGAAATGTCTTTAATATTTTTTGGGTAAAAAATACTGGTTGTTATTATTGCTAAAATTCCGAATCCAAAAAGGAGTAAGAAGAGAATTCTAAAACTATATATTGACGAGACTAGTGGTCCGATTAGGAAACCTATAACGAATGCCATTCCAACCGACAATCCAACTATCGTGAAAGCACTAGCTCTATTTTCTTTTGTAGTATTCTCAGAGAGGGTTGCGACTCCGACAGAGCTAATAGCACCACACCCTTGAACTATTCTTCCAAATATTAGCGTATTTATATCAATAGAGAAGTAGCATATCAGGCTTCCAATAGTGAACAATGAAAGACCAAATAGAACTACCTTCTTTCTACCTATCTTATCGCTCAGATATGCCAACGGAACTTGCATTATTGCTTGTGCAAGGGAATAAATTCCAATCGCTACTCCTGCAAGGAAAAGATTAGAGTTGCTGTATTCTGTGGCGTATATACTGAATATTGGTAGTAGCATGAATAAGCCTAAGAGTCTCAAGGAAAGGATTAGACTGACTACTGTGGTTGCTTTCTTTTCTATTATTGAGAATGACATTTGGGATAAAGAAAATATATCATAGATTTTCTTCAATATAGACTATTCGAGAAATAAATTCATCTATGTTAGATTTAGAAAATAATGTCATTTGCATTTGCAGAAATTAATCTTGCCAATATAGAAAGAAATATTGCATATATTAAAAGTAAAGTCGGCACTCATGTTGAAATTCTAGCTGTTGTAAAAGCTAACGCATATGGACACGGATCTGTTGAGATAAGCAGAAAGCTAGTTTCTTTGAATATAAGAAACCTAGCTGTTGCTACATACGAAGAGGCAATGGAAATAAAGTCTGAGAACATCCATCCTAATATATTAATATTAGGCTCTATAACAAATGAAGAAATTATAAGCTGTATAAAAAAAGGTCTTCTATTTACTGTATACGACATCTCTCAGCTCTATTTTATTGATTCATTAAATCTAGAGAATATAAACTTCCATCTAAAGATTGACACAGGGATGAACAGGTTAGGACTAGAGCCAAAAGAAGTAAGTGAATCTTTGAAAATTATAAGCACCAATGAATCCCTAGAATTGCATGGTGTCTATACTCACTTACCTGAGTCTAACTTGGCAGATTCTGCCTTTACGAATAAACAGATAGCACTCTTTGAGAGTATTATTCTTGAGACTAAAGCTATCATACCAAGTGTTAGATTTTTCCATATCGCTAATAGCTCTGCCATTTTTAACTTTTCGCAACTCGAATTAAACATGGTAAGACCTGGCCTTGCCCTTTATGGTCTTTCAACTGAGAAGAATGATCAAGTTTTTCCGTTGATGAAATTAAAAACTTCAATTGTTAAGATTAGGAATATTATAGAAGGTGATTCTGTCAGCTATGGAAGAACTTTTATCGCCAAAAATGAAATGCAGATAGGAGTTATACCTATAGGCTATGCAGATGGACTTCCTAGGGCATTATCAAATAAAGGACGTGTTCTTTATGGTGAAACAGAGTGTGAGATATTAGGAAGAGTCTGTATGGACTTGACCATCATAGATTTAAGCAAGGTGACGAACCCCCAGATAGGGGATGAAATAGTAATATTCGGCAATCATAAAGTTAGTGTTAATAAGATTGCTGATATTTCCGAAACTATCCCATATGATATAGTCTGCGGTATAAGCAAGAGAGTCAAGAGAGTGTACAAATGAAAAAGGCATTAGTTGTATTTGTGATTTTACTGCTCTCATCTTTTAATTCTCATTCATATGAAGAAACATTCTTTGGTCCTTTTTTTGAATTCAAGAAAGACTCTAATTCTAAGGTCTATGCTTTTAGACCTATTTTTTACTATGAGGCAAACTATGAATTAAAATTTAGATCCTTAGATATTTTATATCCACTTGCTGGGTACCAGGAAGATGATCAGCAAAATAAATTTCAGGCCCTTTTTTATCTTATAAGGTATAAGAATTTTAATGATTATGATGACTTACAAGAAAAGACTTTTTCTATTTTCCCTATATTAGATATTTCATGGTCAGGGAAAGAAGAGAATGATTACTTTTCTCTGTTCCCCATTTATGGAAGTTTTAAAAATAAATATATGAAGGACGAGATAGACTATATTCTTTTTCCCTTGTACCTAAAAACTAAGAAAAAGAATTCTCAAAATACACATTTCTTATGGCCCATATTCTCTAAGACAGAAGGGAAGTATGTTTCTGGCTTTAAAATGTGGCCTCTGTTCGGTTATATGAATAAGGTTGATAATCAAGGTGTTAAAATAGTTAAAAAGAGCAAGTTCTTTCTATGGCCTTTTTATAGTTACAAAAAAGATTTAACTAAGGGGCTTGATTTTGAAGAAGAAGCTTTCTTTCCTTTCTATCTTTCATCTTCATCCTCTATACATGAAGCTCGATCATATTTATGGCCCTTTTTTAATGTTTATGTTGACAAGCTTAGGAATCAGAAAACATATAATATGCCTTGGCCTTTTATTCAGTATAAAGACGGAGTTAATATTAAAAGTAAGAGGTTCTTTCCTTTCTATTCTTACGTTAAAACTAAGAATGTTGAA
>CAJIYY010000044.1 GCA_905181755.1 Candidatus Dadabacteria bacterium UBA1144 | reverse complement strand
TTAGCCAAATTAGCAGCGTGAGCTGCAATTTTATATGCAATTAAACCATCTTTAACGTCCTGTTTGTTAGGTAGGCCAAGATGCTCCTTTGGAGTAACATAACAGAGCATTGCTGTTCCAAACCATCCAATCATAGCTGCTCCAATAGCTGAAGTAATATGATCGTACCCTGGGGCAATATCTGTTGTCAGAGGGCCAAGAGTATAAAAAGGAGCTCCTTTACATATATCTACTTGCTTGTCTATGTTTTCTTTAATCATTTGCATAGGAACATGTCCAGGTCCTTCAACCATTACTTGCACATCATGTTTCCAAGCAATATCAGTAAGCTCTCCTAAGGTGTCTAGCTCGGCAAATTGAGCTTCATCGTTTGCATCATAAATGGATCCAGGTCTGAGTCCATCTCCAAGTGAAAAAGAAACATCATATTTCTTCATAATTTCACATATCTCTTCAAAGTTTGTATATAAGAAATTTTCCTTATGATGAGACAGGCACCACTTTGCAAGAATTGAACCACCACGTGAGACTATGCCTGTACGTCTTTTAATTGTCATAGGTATATACCGAAGCAGGACGCCTGCATGGATTGTAAAGTAGTCAACTCCTTGCTCTGCTTGTTCTATTAAAGTATCTCTGTAAATTTCCCAAGTTAAATCTTCTGCGGCTCCATCAACTTTCTCAAGAGCCTGATAGATTGGAACAGTTCCAACTGGGACTGGGGTATTCCTAATAATCCATTCCCTAGTCTGATGAATGTTTGCACCTGTCGAAAGATCCATTAAAGTGTCTCCACCCCAACGACAGGACCAAACAGCTTTTTCAACTTCTTCCCCAATACTTGAAGTAACTGCTGAATTTCCTATATTTGCATTAACTTTAACTAAAAAGTTGGCCCCTATTATCATTGGTTCAGCTTCAGGATGGTTTATGTTTGCTGGTATTATTGCTCTGCCTGAGGCGACTTCTGATCTAACAAATTCTGGAGTTATAGCCTCACTAGGTGTACTAGTATTGAACTCAACACCTTTATGTTTGGAAAGTAAATTTTCTTTTTCATTGAAAGCTTCAATATTTTGATTCTCTCTAATCGCAATATACTCCATCTCTGGAGTTATAATTCCCTTCCTAGCATAGTGCATTTGGGTTACATTCTGATTCTTCTTACCAACCAATGGTCTTCTATTTAAAAATTTCAGTGGAATCAAATCATCTTTTTCTCTCTCGCTATTAGTAAAAACAGAAGAAAAGTTTGGTGCAATTTCAACATCATCCCTATCCATAACCCATCTTTCTCGAATCTTTGGGAGGCCTTCTGTTATATCTATCTCTATGTCAGCATCTGTATAAGGACCACTTGTATCATAAGTAGTAAAGAAAGCATTACTATTCTTGGGATTAGAAGAAAAAAAATTATCAGATTCAGAAATCTGAATTTCTCTCATCCCAACTTTTACAGAAGAATGCAATTCTCCATGGATATAGACTTTCTTAGAATTAGGAAAAGGACTTCTGGAAATTGATTTATGTCCACTTTTTAAAATATTATTTTTATTTTTCATTTTCAAAAACATTTTAACATAGATTTCGAGATTAGTTTATTTTGTAAAATAAATATCTTATGGATAATTAGAGTTAATGTATTATGTTATGGGTATTGAGACATCTTGTGATGAAACTAGCGTTTCTATCCTTGACTCTTCCTCTAAAGTTCTTTCTAACTCTACTTTTAGTCAAGTGGAGATTCATAAGGAATACGGTGGGGTAGTTCCGGAAATTGCCTCCAAAAATCATCTAAAAAAGATACTACCCATAATCAACTTATCATTAAGTGAAGCAAATAAAAAAATAGGAGACATAGACTATCTTTGCGTTACTAACGGTCCAGGATTAATTAACTGCTTAATGATAGGAGTAGCAACAACGAAAGCTATTTCACTGCTCGAGAATATAGACGTAATCCCAATTAACCATCTTGAAGGCCATATAGCCTCTTGTTTCATCGAAAACAAGATCAACTTTCCCTCCATATGTCTTGTTGCTTCAGGTGGGCATACAAACCTATATCTTCTTGAAGATGAAAAGAAATTCTTTTTAATTTCTTCTACTTTAGATGATGCTGCAGGTGAGGCTTTTGACAAAGGAGCGAAAATTTTGGGTCTCAACTATCCTGGAGGCGTTGAAATTGACAGGCTTGCCAAAGAGGGTGATAAAAATTTTCATTCATTTCCAATTGCGAGCTTAGAGTCTAGCTTAGACTTTAGTTTTAGTGGCCTCAAGACATCATTGAAATACTACGTTGAGAAGAAGGATAATTGGAAAGCTCATATTAACCATATTGCATCGTCTTATCAGGAGTCTATAGTAACCTCCTTACTAAGAAATACTCAGAAGGCTTCTATAAAATTTAATGCTAAAAATATCCTCTTCGCAGGTGGCGTGGCTTGCAACTCTCGATTAAGAGAGGCTGCAAGTGAATTATTTGGGGTAAAAGCTATCTTCCCATCCAATCAATTTTGTACTGACAATGGTGCCATGATAGCAATGCGTGGACTTCAAAAGATTAAGAGCGGAGAAACAAAAGTAGATAACAACTTCCCTGTATTTAGTAGTGTTAGGCTTACACCTCACCTAGGTTTGGGTTAATAAAATCAAAATCATCTATATTAATACCTTTAGACTCTAATATTCTTGATATTTCCTTAGGGACAATTTTAATAAATCTATCTTTTATCTCATCAAAAGTTCTCAATAGAATCAACCCTCTTCTACTATTTGTTGCCTCAACATGCCTTGTTAGAACTTCTTTTATCTTAACTAAGTCTTTGCTGCTAAGTGCCTCTACTGAAACCATATCTTTATTAACTTGATCATCAATATTCTCATTTTCATTTAATATGTAGGCTATTCCTCCGGACATACCTGCTCCCAAATTTTTACCTACTGGACCAAAGATATAAACTTCACCTCCAGTCATGTATTCGCAAGCATGGTCGCCAACACCTTCAATAACAGCGAGGGCACCACTATTCCTTACACAGAATCTTTCACCAGCTAGGCCAGCAGCAAACAAAGATCCCGCCGTAGCCCCATAAAGAACGGTGTTCCCAATTATAGAATTTCCTTCTGAAGAGAAATTTGCTTCTCTATCAGGGTAGATATTAATTTTTCCTCCATGCATAGATTTCCCAACGTAGTCATTTGCTTCACCCTCAAGATTTATACCTACTCCATTAATCAAATATGCCCCAAAAGATTGACCTGCATTCCCTTTAAAATTAATAGAGATTGTATTATCTGGAAGACCCTTGTTACCAAACTTCTTAGCAATGACAGAAGACAAGATC
>CAJIYY010000043.1 GCA_905181755.1 Candidatus Dadabacteria bacterium UBA1144 | reverse complement strand
ATTCTTCTTAATCAATATTAGCTTTTCTATTCCTCTATCTTTTTCAATTTCGGCTGAGATTCTTTTTGATTGAGGTCTTGAAGATTCTCCTCCTATATCTAGAATATCGGCTCCTTCTTTTACTATTTGCTCAACTCTTTTTAATAAGGAGTCTTTAGTTTTATATTTATTACCATCGTAGAATGAGTCAGGAGTAAGATTTAAGATAGCTACGATTAAAGGAGATTGATCTAAGTTGAATTTCTTTTTTTTAATTTTTAGATGCATTTTTATGCTTTTTCTATACTTTTTAATGCAGCTGTTGGATCACTTTGAAGACCTGACCAGCCCGAATCGTTATTGCTTCCTGAGCCAGATGAATCACTAGGGGTCTCGTCCTCTGGAGGTGTTTTAGGATTGTCAGCATTAATAAGTGCATCTAACTGTTTTGCATTTACACTTTCTGTTTCTAGCAATAGATTAGCTAGATTGTGAAGCATTTTTTCATTTTCTTTTAATAATTTTAGAGAGTAATTATATTGGTTTACTATTATCTCTTTGATTTCTGAGTCTATTTCAATACTTGTAGCTTCACTATGATTAGTCCTTGATGACATATCTTTTCCAAGAAATACAGCCCCTTCTTTTTGAGCTAACCTTATAGGGCCAACTTTTTCTGACATTCCCCATTCTGTAACCATTTTGCGTGACATTTCAGTAGCTCTTTCTAAATCGTTACCAGCACCAGTTGTTCTTTCGTTGTATATTATTTCTTCTGCAGCTCTTCCAGCTAGTAAGACAGCTATACTTTTAAGCAGGTAGTCTTTACTGAGCATATATTTGTCTTCAGTCGGTAGCTGCATTGTTAATCCAAGAGCCATTCCTCTCGGTATAATTGTCACTTTGTGTACCGGGTCAGTACCGGGTGTAAGCTTAGCCACCAAAGCATGACCAGCTTCATGATATGCTGTCACTTTCCTTTCGTGGTCGCTTACAACCATACTCTTTCTCTCAGAACCCATAACAACTTTATCTTTTGCAAATTCAAAATCATCCATATCAAGAGTAGTCTTATCACTTCTGGCTGCTCTAAGCGCAGCTTCGTTGACTAAATTCTCTATGTCTGCACCTGAAAACCCAGGAGTAGAGCGTGCTACAACTTTAAGCTCAACATCTTTGTGGAGGGGTGTCTTTCTGGTGTGAACCTTTAATATCTCCTCTCTGCCCTTGACGTCTGGCTTTGGGACTACAACTTGTCTATCAAATCTTCCGGGTCTTAATAACGCTGGATCTAATACGTCAGGCCTATTCGTTGCGGCCATAACTATAATGCCTTCTGTTGATTCAAAGCCGTCCATTTCAACCAATAATTGATTGAGTGTTTGCTCTCTTTCATCATGCCCACCACCTAGACCTGCACCTCTATGTCTTCCTACAGCGTCTAGCTCATCAACAAAAACTATACAGGGTGCATTTTTTTTGTCCTGAGCGAAAAGATCTCTAACCCTGGAGGCACCAACACCAACAAACATTTCAACAAAGTCACTTCCACTTATTATAAAAAATGGAACCAATGCCTCTCCAGCAATAGCTTTTGCTAGAAGAGTTTTTCCAGTACCTGGAGAACCTACCAAAAGTATTCCCTTAGGTATTCTACCGCCAAGATTTGTAAATTTTTTAGGATTTTTTAAAAAATCAACAATCTCTTGAACTTCATCTTTCGCTTCATCTATACCAGCAACATCACCAAAATTTTTTTTATTATCTTCTTTGTTTAACATCCTTGCTTTACTTTTACCAAAACTCATTGCTCCCTTTCCCCCAGCTTGAATTTGCCTAAAAAAGAAAACCATTATTAATATAAGGAAAATCATTGGGCCCCAGTTTATTAAAAAGCCTAGTAGCCCACTTTCTTGGTCAGATATGAAGTTAAAATTGATCTTTTTTGATGAAAGCTTTATTAATAATTCATCCCCAACAGGTCCAAACGTTTTAAAGTATTCTGGTTTCCCATCTCCAGCTGGCATTAGGAATTCACCAGAGATTTCATTGCCTTTTATTTCAACTTGTAAGACTTGACCTGCATCTACAACATTCAAGAATTCACTATATTTTAAATCGTTATATTCCTTTTTTCCTTCTGAAAGTATTTGGTAAGCTCCCATTAAAGAAGCAAAGATAATAAACCAAACAAATAAATTTTTTAAAAAAGAGTTGTTCATAAAACACAATATACCTAAAAAAACTAGCTAAAGATACCAGTGCTTAGATATCTTTCTCCGGTATCACATAAGATTGTTACAACTTTGTCACCTTTATTAAGTTCTTTTGCCATCACAATAGATGCCAATACATTTGCACCAGCAGAGACACCTACAAGAAGGCCATAATCTGTCGCCAGTTTCTTGGTCATAGCGACTGCTTCTTCCCCTTTTATCTTAATTACTTGGTCATACGAATTTTTATCAAGAGTCTGAGGTATAAAACCTGCACCTATTCCTTGAATCAAGTGAGGTCTTGACTCTCCTTCTGAGATAGTAGGGCACTCATACGGTTCAACCGCAACTATTTCTATGTTGGGTATTTTTTCCTTTAATGCACTGCCAACACCGGAAATTGTTCCACCAGTACCTACACCTGCTACGAAACAATTAATTTTTGAATTCATTTGATTAATAATTTCTAAAGCTGTTGTTTTTTTGTGTGCCTCAGGATTGCTAAAATTATTAAATTGTTTAGGTGAAAATGAGTCCTTAATGTCTTTAAGTAGTTCTGCACATTTTTGAATAGAGCCCTCCATTTGAGTTTCCTTAGGAGTTAGTATTACTTTTGCTCCATATGCTGCCAGCATTTTTCTTCTTTCTTCACTCATATCCTCAGGCATGGCAAGTATTAATTTGTATCCTTTTGTTGCGCAGATCAGAGCAAGACCTATTCCTGTATTCCCACTTGTGGGCTCAATTATAGTAGTTTTTCCAGGAGTAATTAAGTTTTTATCTTCCGCATCTTCAATCATCTTGAGGCATATTCTGTCTTTTATACTGCCCCCTGGGTTTAAGCTCTCTAATTTTCCAAATATTTCAACTTCTTGATTTTGATATAAATTATCAAGTTTAACAATAGGAGTGTTCCCAATTGTTTCCAAAATACTCGTAAACAATTTCATTATTTGTATTTTTTCTCTGTGATTAAATTTAAAACTTTTAGGAAGATCTCTTCATCATAATCCTTAAGGTCTTTTAAGAATATTCTTAGCTCAGGCCAAAGCATGTCTTTTTTCATACTTTCGTTCTTAACTTTAAGTATTAATCCTTTTAAGACTTGATCGTTTGTATTTTTTAAAATTTCTTTAAAGCTCATCCTCTAAACTTACCTTAAGAGTAGTTAAAATAAAGACTTAACTAGTCCACCATCAACATTGATAGAATTCCCAGTAATATAACTAGACATTTCAGAACATAAAAAGGTTACTATAGGTGCAAATTCTTCAGGATTACCAATTCTTCCAATTGGCAAGTCCTGACCTAAAGCTTCTAGTATGTCGCGCTTATCTATTCCGCTCTCTTTGCTCTTCAACTCTGATATTTGAAGTATTCGATCAGTAAGTATTCTCCCAGGTAAAACATTATTTACCATAATGTTAAATCTTGCGTATTCATTAGAGATAGATTTTGAGAATGAAGTTGTTGCTGATCTCATTATATTTGAGAGTATTAGGCTGTCTATAGGTTGTTTAGCAGATGTGGATGTAATATTAACGATTCTTCCCCAGTTATTTGCCTTCATTATGGGAAGAACTAGCTTTGTAAGTGTAAATATATTCTTTAAATTTTTATTAAATGCATTTATTAGTTGTTCTTCATTAACATCATCAAAAGTTCCTTGGTCAGGACCGCCACAATTGTTTACTAAGATATCTATTCTTTTACTTTTAGAAACTGCAAACTTAAATAATTTTACTACTCCCTCGTTTGTTGATAAGTCGACTTTTAAAGAGTGAAAGTTCTTAAGACCTTCGTTTGATAAAATTTCATTAGCTCGAGAAATATTTGCTTCTTTAGATGAACAGATTAAAACTTCACAGCCTTCATTTAATAAAGATTTTGCTACAGCAAAGCCTAGACCTTTAGTTGAAGCGCATACAATAGCGAACTTGTTGTCTAATTTTAGGTTCATACTTTAATGTATAATATTTTCATGAAAAAGCTAAGACTTAATTTTAGTGAGAAGAACGCATTAATAGTAGCTTTTGCTCTTAACTTTTTTATATTTGGGATAGAATTATACTACGGATATCTAGAGAATTCGTCGGCCTTATTGAGTGATAGTGCACATAATGTTGGGGATGCTATAATTTTGGGTACCAGTATTTTTGTAATTTATTCAAGCCAACGAACAAAGGCTGTTTTGGCTATTTCTAAGTGTACCATCTGGGGTTTGTTTGGAATATTAGCCTTGTATCAAGTCTATTTAAGCTATTCTTCTGGTCAGGTTCCCTCATTTTATACTGTTGGATGGATTGGATTCTTGGCTTTAGTTGTAAACATAGCTTCGACTTTATTACTTGTC
The DNA here is from genome assembly GCA_905181755.1 of Candidatus Dadabacteria bacterium UBA1144. Lineage (GTDB taxonomy): Bacteria > Desulfobacterota_D > UBA1144 > UBA1144 > UBA1144 > TMED58. The sequence goes on along the minus strand of CAJIYY010000043.1, from coordinate 732 downwards.
CCATTTAAAAATAATGATGTCAATCTTAAAAGTGCATTTGTTTGTTGTAGAAATGATGCTCTTGGGAATGTTTTGATTATAGCTTCTGGATTTTTTGTTTATAAGTTGAACTCATCATGGCCAGATCTTGTTGCAGGGTCACTAATTGGGATTATAATATTATTTAGTGCTACAAAGTTAGGATTAGAGAGTTATCACATAATAAAATCTAACAAAGTAGAAGTAGGAGGTAAGTCCTGTTTATAAAATCAATTCTTAAAGAATGGTCTTCTGCCCTAAAGTTTTGTGAAAATAAAAAAATCTGTTTAATTTTTAGAAAAGGCGGCATACATGAACAAGAGTTTATTCAGAAGGAAGAGCATTTTGGTTTTTTCCCTACGTTTGAACATGAATCCAACGAAACAGTAAGAAAAGATTTCCGTAATAGTAAGTATCTATTGAATGAGAAAGCTGATTACAGTGGTCAATCATATGTTGAATATTTAGGGAAAATCAATTCTGGATACGAGATTTCTTCACCTGACCAATTAGACTTGTTGGAAGATTTTCACATATGGGATAAGTCTTACTTAGTCGATAGGTTTAATTTTAGACCAACGAAACCTCTAGTTTGCTATGTTCTAGATATTTTTAAAATAAAACTACCAAAAAGAATTGAATACGATCCGGAAAAGGCTAGGGGATGTACTTCCTGGTTTGATTTAAAAAAAGAGGTAGAAGTCCATAGTTTTC
>CAJIYY010000042.1 GCA_905181755.1 Candidatus Dadabacteria bacterium UBA1144 | reverse complement strand
AAAGAAATTACACTTAACGAACTTGATAAACTTCTCTATTTTTTTCCATGTCCATGCAGAATGAAAGAAGCCTCTGAAATGTTAAGTGATTTAAATACTAAAGGTGTTTCTATTAATAAAGATTGTGAACCTGGAAGTTTGCAGAATAAACATTTTTTTTATTTTTCTAATGACAAAATAAACACATACCCTGAAGTTGCATGGTCAAATGGAGAGATGATAATAGATAATGAGTATGTTGGGCCAATCATGTCAATTGCAATTCATAGCAATCTTTCAGAAGGAGAATATAAGATCAATGTCATTAGTAATAAAAATATAGACAAACAAGTACTAGATTTTAATGTTACCCAATGGGGCAAAACTTTTAGATTAAAAAAGGATTTTATTTTTGTAACAACTGAAGAGGTTCCAGCGAAAAAGTTAAAAGCAATATGGGTACATATTTTTAAAAAATCTAAAACTGAGAAAGATATAACACTTAGGGCTGTTACAATAAAAAAACTGAGTACTAATTAAAAGATAGAAAAAAATAATTTGGGAGCATGTACAATGGATGCAAAAGAAAATATCATTATTCAGCTTAAAGATATTTGGCTAAAACTTAAGTTGGAGAAGGAGAATCTAGCTTCTCGTTCTAACTCTAAAAGCTTGTCTGATGAAGACAAGCAAGACATTAAAGAGTCAATCGAGTGTGCCCAAGACGTTTATGACGCACACCTTAATAACATAGCAATGAATGTTAAGAATAACTTTTATTCATGGAAGGATGTTGATAAAGTAGACAAAGATTTAGCTGTTGAAGTAGAAAGAGTTTTGGAAGAAAAGTAATTATTTAAGAATTATACAGAATCTTGATTTGATCTCTTAAAGAAGAGTCGTTGGCTGGTTATAGAGATTAGCTCCCATCCATTTTGGCCAAGTTCATTGAGTTTATTTTGCGTGATATCCGAATGCTCTTTGTCTTGATTTATTTTATTCCCTTCTTCTATCCTTAGTTCATGGGAAGAATCATCTGTTTTAATGAAATCAGAAATATTTAGAACTTTATACTCAAATTTCAATTAAATTACTCCGATGACTCTGATTCTTCTATAATTATTTCTTCAATGTTGCTAGACTGATCTTCTAATGATTCAAGTTGTTTCTCAACTTCTTTAGGGGAAACACTTTTATTGTCTAGGAATTGTGATCTAAGTCTTAAGTCAAACTTATCAATAAACCTATTATCCATTTTTTAAAAACCTCACGTACTATATTTAAGGAGCTATTATTTAGCTGCCCCAATCATCTGATTTTTGCAAGAATCGCAGTCACATCCAATCATCCAGCCAAAAACTTGAGATTCTTTGCTGCATTTAGAGCATGAAATTGTGTACAAACAGCCTTCTCTTTTCTTTTCAGCCGTTTTAACTTCCCATTTGTTTACCGGTTGATCTGGGCAATCCCAGCAAATTCTGTCAACTTTATTGTCCATAAGAATCCTCCATCTAGATGTAATTGAATACTAAATAAATACCTTTGTCAATGCTATAATAAAAGGGTGAAGTTGTTGATTGATTGCGGAAATTCAAGTATTAAATTGGCGATAAATAAATCCTCATCTATTGGAAGAATTTCTTCAATTGACTATTCATCTTATCCACAGCTAAAGAGGGACCTTTCGTCTTCGATAAAAGCATTAAAAGCTAAAAATAAAATTAAAGCTATTTATATTGCGAGCGTCAACAAGGAAATTGAGCCTCTGCTAAAAGAAGTCTTATCTAAAAATTTAAAAGGTATTCCTTTAGAGTTTTTAAATAAAAGAAAGTTTAAAAACTTTAAGTGTAGTTATAAAAAAAGCACTACATTTGGTCTAGATAGGTTCTTTAGTTGCTTAGGGGGCACCTTCTTGTTCCCGAAAAAGAATTTGATAATTGTGGATATGGGAACGGCGACAACTATTGATGTTATCGATAAGGAGCTACTGCATATGGGGGGTTTGATAATTCCTGGAGCCCTAACTGCTCACCACTCGCTTCTTCGAAACACTTCTATTGTTAAAAGTAGGGAATTATTATTAAAAGACAAATTGTTAGGTTGTTCAACCGAAGAGTGTTTATCTTCTGGTTTTATAAATGGACAGTCTTTAATGATAAAAGGAATAGTGGATAAAATTAAGAAGTCTTCTGAGCTTAGATTCAAGGTTCTCGTAACAGGGGGGATTGCTAATATTTTCAGTAAGAACTTTTCTAAATATGAATATGAACCGAGTTTAGTTCTTAATGGAATGCATTTCTATTTAGGTAGCAAAGAATAAAATGATTGAGTTCAAATATTCTATAGTCGAACAAAAGAAATTCTGTTTTATTTCGATAGAAGGAGAACTTAAAAGAAAGTTCCTTGTGCCAGAATGTGACAATTTTTTTTCATCAGGGACAAATTTGATGATTGAATTGAAAGAGCTAAACGATTATTTCTCTGAGGATGAGCTGGTATCAGTAAAGACTAAAAACTTATCAATTCCATATAATTTTCTATCTGTAAGCAAGGAAAAATTTAGCATATCATTAGAATATAAAGGCGATACTTTTACGTTAAAGTCCTATATTCCTTTCTGGGGTAAAACTTTGTCTAATACTTGCTGGGTTGGTATTGTTGCTAGGCAAAATTAACTTTTAATTTATTTTGACTTTATTTTTTATAGGTTGAATAATTAAAGTGATGAAAAAAATTAATTTACATGACTTGATTGTATCGCTCCAAAAGAAAAAAATAGATCTAGGCCCGAATCCAAAAGAGACTATAAGTATGTATTCAGAGCTTGGTCTTATACCTCCTGCTAAGTTTAAAGTAGTTGATGCATCATCATCTTCACCTGAAATTCTATATCCTCAAGACACGCTGCAAAAAATTATTGATATTAAGAAGTTAAAGAAGAAGGGTTTAGAGATAGATGAAATTAGGGATACTTATGCGCTTGATTATGTAAAGGACTCTATACAAGATATTCTCAGTACCCAAGATAAGGACAAACTAGAAGAGTTAGCTAAAGTTCTTACTGAAGGACCTGATCAACTTTCAGCAGCTTTAGAAGCACCTTTGATTAGAGTAATTGAAACAAAGAATTCTAATGAATTATCTAAAATAATGAGTTTGTTTGCTGCCCAAGGATTTACAGCGCTTTTAAAATCCAATGAGCATCTAGAGAAATACAATGTAAATGAGGCAAGAAAGTCTTTATTTAAATCAATATTTTATATAACAGTTATATGCTTGAAGTTGGCAAGAACTTCAAAAGATAAAGAGCTTGAGGAGTCGGCTTTTAATACTTATGACAATATGGTTGTAGGACCAATAAAAAAAGCTAGTAAGAAGGTTCAAAGTGAATTTAAATCTTCGTTGGATAAACATATGAAGTCAGCTAGGAAATCTTCATAAGTTTATATTCAATGCTATCAATCAAAGCTCTCCAACTCGCATCTACAATATCTGATGATACTCCGATAGTTGACCAGGAGCTTGGTCCATCACTTGATTCAATTATAACCCTAACAAGAGATTCTGTTCCCTTGTTCCCACCAACGACTCTAACTCTATAGTCAGTAAGAACAACATTGCTTAAGAATGAATATCTATCAGTAAGGGCCTTTCTAAGTGCTAAATCTAAAGCGTTTACTGGTCCAGAACCTGACGCAACACTTTCCATAATCTGATCATCTATCTTAATAATAACTTTAGCAGAAGATTCATTAGAAGGGACGATTTGCCTTGTGTTTATTTCTGTTTCAATAAGTTCGATCTTGGGACTATATTGACCAGATACTCTTTTTACTAATAGCTCAAAAGAAGCATCAACCCCCTCGAATTCGTACCCGTCATTTTCTAATTTTTTTAGCTGAGATAAAATATCGGAGATATTTTTATCGGTTACACCATCTCTTATTTTTAGCTCGTTAAGCTTGTATAGGACATTGCTACGGCCCGCCAGGTCAGATATAAGTATCCTTCTTGAGTTCCCTACTTTTTCTGGTTCAATGTGTTCGTAAGTAAGGTTATTTTTAGCTATAGCACTTACATGTATCCCACCTTTGTGTGCAAATGCACTTTTACCAACAAAAGGAGATTTCATATCACTAGGAAGGTTCGCCAGTTCACTGATATAGTTTGAAACTCCATAGAGTTTCTTAAGATTTTCTTCTGTAACACACTGAATTCCCATCTTTAAATTAAGATTGGCAATTATTGTGCAAAGATTTGAATTTCCACATCTTTCGCCGTACCCATTAATAGTTCCTTGAACTTGATTAGCACCAGATTTTACTGCTGCCAGAGCATTTGCAACTCCCAACCCAGAGTCGTTATGTGTATGGATTCCAAGAACAATCATTGGGTGAACTTTTTTTACTTTAGATACAATTTCAGAGATTTCCCAAGGAGTTGTCCCCCCATTAGTATCACAAAGGGCTACTCCTTTGGCACCACTTTTTATTGCATAATTTATACACTCTAGTGCAAATTCTTTGTTCTTCTTGAAACCATCAAAGAAGTGCTCAGCATCAAAGAAGACCTCGTCAATGCGACTAGAAAGGTAACTTATAGAATCTGAAATTAAGTCCAAGTTTTCTTGATTGGATATTTTAAGTGCCTCAGAAACATGAAAGTCCCAAGTTTTTCCAACAATAGTCACTGCTGGAGTAGCTGCTCTTAATAGTGCTTGAATATTAGCATCATCAGCGCATGTACTTTTTGCTCTTCTTGTACTGCCAAAGGCAACAATTTTAGAGTTAGTATAATTTTCTTTTTTAGCCTGATTGAAGAAGCCTTCGTCTCTTTCGTTAGATCCTGGCCATCCACCTTCAATATATTCAACGCCTAGCTCATCTATTTTATGACTAACTTTTATTTTATCTTCTACAGAAAAAGAAATCCCTTCACCTTGAGTTCCATCCCTTAGAGTTACATCATATATTACAACTTCTTTTGACATATTTACCCTAAATTGAATTCCTTGTGAAGTGATTCAATTGCACTTTTACATTTCGATTGATTAATTACGCAGGAAATCTTAATTTCCGAAGTACTAATCATGCTTATATTTATTTTTGCCTTCGATAAAGCATTAAACATTTTAGTTGCAACTCCAGTGTGAGTCTTCATGCCTGCACCTACAATAGAGATTAAGGCTATATCTTTATCTTGAATAATTTTTTTATAGTTAATCTTGGACATATTAGACTTTAAGATTTTAACCGTTTTATTTAAATCATCTTTTGGAATTGTAAAAGTTAAATCAGTTTTATTATTAGTACTGATGTTTTGTACTATCATATCTACTACAATTCCTGCAGAACCGATAGGTTTAAAAATTTTAGAGGCCACACCAGGCTTATCTTCTATCCCTGAAACGGTAATCTTCGACTGCTTTAAGTCGTGAGTTATTCCTGTAATAATTTTCTTCTCTTTAAGTGGTATTTTCTTTTCATCCATGACCCATGTTCCTTTCTTTGATATTTTAGTAGTTGATTTTACGTATAAAATAACTTTTAAGTTGTTCGCATATTCAACTGCTTTTGCCTGTAGAACCTTTGATCCTAGGCTCGACATCTCCAACATCTCTTGATATGAAATATAACTTATTTTTTTTGCACCTTTGTAAAGCTTAGGATCTGTAGTATATATCCCATCCACGTCATCTTTAAGGAGTTCACAATGTTTAGCTTTCAGCGCAGATGCTATAGCTACAGCAGTTAAATCTGAGCCACCTCTTCCTAAAGTTGTAACATCTCCTTTCGAGTTCACACCTTGAAAGCCAGGAATTACTACTACAAAGCCTTTCCTTAGAAGTTCTTTAATTCTTTTTGTTCCAACAGATAAGATATTGGCCTTTGAATGTAAGTTGTCAGTGAGAAGACCAAATTTAGATGGATCTAAAGATATAGCTTTAGTTTTAATTTCCATTAAAGCTATACTCAATAGTCCTGCTGAGACTCTTTCTCCAGAAGATATTACCTGGTCGTACTCTTTTTCATTAGGAATTTCCGCAATTGTTTTAGTTATGTTATATAACCTATCGGTCTCTCCCGCCATAGCTGATACAACTACAACTATAGACTTCTTTTGTTTCTTTAGTTTTGAAATATTTTTGGCAATATATTTAATTTTCTCTGCATTTGCCAGACTTGTACCACCGTATTTTTGAACTATTAAATCCATATTAATTTTATCTCTGTATTGAAATCTCCCTTAGATTTATATTATCCTCTATAAAATTAAAATAAATATCTATTATATTCTTTTCTTTCACAAATAAGCTTTTAAACATATTCCCCCATTCAACAATAACAAGACCTTTCTTTGATTCTAGAATTTCAAATAATCCTATTTCTTCAAGATCTCTTATATCTGTTAGTCTATAAAAATCAAAATGGAAGATTTCTAAACCCTCACTTGTTTCATACTTATTCATAATAATAAAGCTTGGACTAGATACTCTGTCTTTAACTTTTAGGCTACTACATAAGAATCTTACGAATTGAGTCTTACCTGACCCCATCTCGCCATTTAATAGAATTATGTTGCCATCGTTAACTTGAAGTGAAACCTCATGAGCTAGCTCTTGGGTTTCTTTAAGTGTAGCTCTTTTAAGCATTCTCAACTTTTTCTATTTCCGGTACAAGAGCGGGATTGTTTTCCAAGCTAAATATAGTTCTTGGCAACTCTTTAATTATTTCTGAAGCTAAAATACCACGCTTAGAATTTTTAGTTGCAATAGCATCACCTGCTTTTCCATGAGCGAATACTCCTAATATACTTGAGTCTAGCATTGAATAGCCCTGTCCAATGAAGCTGGCTATTATTCCGGTCAGTGCGTCACCCATTCCTCCTGTTGCCATTCCTTCATTGCCGGACCCATTAATATAAATTTTTTCTGACGAGTCTGCTGTTATTGTTCTGAATCCTTTTAGGACCGATATGCAGGATAAATCCTTGGAAACTTTTTTTGCAATTTCAATCCTATTTTTTTGAATGAATGAAATAGATTTCTTAGTAATCTTAGACATTTCTCCTGGATGAGGAGTAATTATTATTCTATTTTTATACCTATTTAGAATGCTCATGTTCTTCGAAGCGATGCCTAATGCATCTGCATCAAGTATGATAGGACAATTAAAGAATTCGAGAGAGTCTTTAATTATAGCCATTAAATCATTTCTGTTACCAAGACCCGGGCCTATTACTACACAGGTAGGCTTCTTTCTTATATTAGTTTTTACTGTTGCTAAGAATTTTTTTTCATCAATTGTATTAGAATCTTGAGAGTTGGGAATATCAACTATAATAGCTTCTGGAATCTTTCTTTTTAAATTATTGCTGATACATTGTGGCACACATAAAGTTACTAATCCGGCGCCTGACTTATAGGCTGCTAGCCCTGACAAAGCGACTGCCCCGGACATATTTTTTGATCCCCCTATTATTAGGACATGTCCAAAAGAGCCTTTATTTGAAGACCTACTTCTTTTTATGAAGAAGTTGTTGAAGAATCTGTCGTTAACATAAAAGCTATTAAGTTTCTCTGATAAGCTTTCTGGAGTGGAAAGCTTAACTATAAAAATTCTTTTTGAGAAGCTGGCCCCCGGATCAGTAAGAAGTCCGGGTTTTGCGAAATCATAAGTTACTGTGCTGTGAGATTTGATGCATGCTGAATAAGTTTTCCCATTGTCTGAGTTCAACCCAGAAGGGATATCTATTGAGCAGATTGGTATTGAAGATTTATTAAGCTTATCAATAATCTTTTTTGTTCCTTCTTTAATGTCTCTATTTAATCCTACGCCAAATATAGAATCAACAATTAAATCATAATCACTTAGAATTACATCTTTCCAGTTGGTCAGTATCTTTATTCCAAGTTTTTTAAGTATAGAAAGGTTTTTTTTAAAATCTTCTGATCTGATCTTCGATGTACCTACAATAATTATTGAGCATCGATATTTATTTAGAAATAGGTATCTGGACACAACTAAACCATCCCCCCCATTGTTTCCAGTACCCGCAACAATTAAGGTATTTTTGGGAGAATATTCTTTCATTATTATTTCATAGGATTTAAGACCAGCTAGCTCCATTCTAAGTAAACTCGGAATCTTATACTTAGAGGTCGCCAACCTGTCAATTTCTTTAATTTGTTCTGATGTCGCAAGCTTCATATTGAAAATCATAAACCAAGTGTATTATCATTCCAATATTATTCTTAAAAAAATAGTTAAAACTTAAGCTATTTCCTTAATTGACTATAAAAATTAATAAATTACAATCATTTAATGCTTGATTGTCTTTTACAGGAATCTAAATAAAATATGTTAGATAGAAACAAATCTTATCTAGAGTCATTTAACTTTGGGCTTTTAGGTTTATCAAAGCTAATAGAAACAAAGCTTACTGGAGCTCCTAAACTTGTGAACTTGGAAGTTACGAAGAAGTGTAATGCAAGGTGCGATTTTTGTGATTATTGGCAAACTCAACACGAAGAGAGATTAGATGATTACACCGATCTTATAAGGAAAATTAATCCTTTAGTTGTTATGGTAACAGGTGGAGAGCCTATGATGAGAAAGGATATCGTGGACATCATAAGGCAAATTAAATCTGCTTCTTATTTTACTTACACCGGGATAATTACAAAGGGCGATATGTTAAATATGGATAAGGCAAAAGCTCTTTATTCTGCAGGGATAGACCAGATTGCGATTTCATTGGATTTCTTAGGAGATCGTCATTCTGAAAATAGAGGAGTAAATGGATTGTGGGACCATGTCTCAGAGCTTATTCCCCAAATATCTTCTGAACTCAAGAGGACAATCTCTATTAATACAATTATTATGGTAATTATACTGTAGTTGTAATTCTCGTTAAAAGAAAATAATCCAAATGCTATTCCTTTGTTCCAAATTAGATAAAAATTTAAGTACGAATTTATGTAAATATCCACCACATTATCTAATTCTGCTATTTT
>CAJIYY010000041.1 GCA_905181755.1 Candidatus Dadabacteria bacterium UBA1144 | reverse complement strand
TGTCCCTAGACAGAATTTTTATAAAGCATTCGTTGCAATTTGAAGGAGGATTACTTAATTCCATTATTAAATCAAAAATTATTGCTTTATCTGACACATTCGGCCTTAGTGAATATGAAAATTTTGGAAATATAAATTTTTTTTGAATTACTTTTGTATTAAGAGAGATTCTACTGATTTCCGACAAGGTTGGGTCGAGAGACTTATTCATATCTAACTCTAAAAGAATTAGCTCTACAATATCACTACTTGTTTTAAGCCAAGTAGGTAGATTGAGAGAAATAGAAAAATTTTCTTCTTTATTTTTATCAATTTTTCCAATATAAAAATACTTGTTATTAAAGGTCTTGTTCTCTGATTCAGACTTAATGATTAAGTTAGAAAAGTTTTGATTTGAATTATTAACTATTGAGCCTTCTATTACTTTCTTTGACCCAGGACTAAAGCTAATTATTTCGGGATTTAGAACTTTTATTATAGGAGTCCCAACTCTGGCCCCGTTATCTTTCTTCCTTGGTGGGGCACTACTTAAACTTTTCGTGAATGAAGCACTAATCCTTGCGGCCTCTTCACTTATAGAACTTTCAAGCATAGAAAGGAAATTCTTAGTATTACCTCTAAGTTGAATTTTGTTTAATAGTTCCAGGTCTAGTATGTATGAAGAAAAAGATATTAGCTCATCAATCTGACCATCTTCTAGGTCTTCTGGAGAATAGATGATGTTGAACTTTGAACTGTTCTCAGTATCTAACAATTCCTTCTCAATTTCTTTGTCTGTGATTAAGACTTCTTCTTCAATTCTAATTGGGATAAAGTTTATGTCTGGACTAATTCCAGCGAGATGAACTTTGTAGTTTAAGGGGTTCAGGTACTCAGCTATTGTAAGTTTGATTCCTGAGCCGTCATCTTGTTCATAGATTTCTTGTACAGTACCTTTACCAAAAGTTTGTTGGCCTATTACTATTCCTCTTTGGTTATTCTTGATTGCGCCAGTAACAATCTCAGAAGCGCTAGCGCTACCACCGTCTGTCAAAACAACCAAGGGACCATCGAACTTAGCTGTTTCAGTTGGATTTGTGAAGAAGTTTATATTCATTTCCCTTGATTTGCTTTTTGTAGATACTATTAATTTCTCTTTAAGAAATATGTTTGATATTCTTAGTGCTTGATCAAATAATCCGCCCGGATTCCCCCTTAGGTCCAATATTAGTGACGTAATACCTTCATTTCTTAGTTCTTTAAGAGATGAAAGGAATTGTGTGTAAGTATTAGATTGAAAAGAGTTGATTTTTATATATCCAATCTTATTGTTTATCTTCTTCGATTTGATACTTTCAATTTTGATTATATCTCTTACTATTCTAAATTTTATTAGATTATTCTCGTTTTCTCTTTCTACATATATTGTTACTGGAGTACCCTTTTCTCCTCTAAGAAGTTTGATAGCCTGACTTAGAGTAAAACCCTCAGTTTCGAAATTTTCTATCCTGCTTATTTTATCATTAGCCTTAACTCCAGCTTTGAATGCAGGGGTTCCCTCGATTGGTGAAATTATCGTTAACCTCTCATCTCTCATCCCAATTACAATTCCAAGGCCACCAAAACTTCCCTTGCTCTCGATTAGGAAATCATCGTAAAAGTCTGGATGAATTATGGATGAATACTCATCAACTTCTTGCAGCATAGTGTTCGCTATTAGGTAGTTAAGTTGCATATCTTCCTTCTTCAAGGAGTAGTCTCTCCGAAGGACCTCTAGAAGTAGGGTAAGATTGCGTCCGACATCTTTAATGCTAGAGTTTCTTTGCAGCTTTAATTGACTAGTCTTGTCTTTCCCTTGAATTTGAAGCACAATTTTGTAAGAATTTCTTTCAAGTATTTTGATTAAAATTTCTTCAGAGTATGAGTTAATAGCACTAATTGATTTCTTAAAGATGCCATCATACTTAGTTTTCTCGTAGAAATACGACTTTTTGTGAATATAATTGGCGGTATCTTTTATAATATAGTTTGTTTTTGTTTCGCCCCCAAATGAGGAGTTGAAAAGAAAAAGAGATAAAACTAATAAGAGAACTATATTTCTTAAAATCATTAATACATTATATAATTTAATAATATGAATAGAAATATAAAAGTTGCAATTGCTCAAATTAATCCTCGGGTGGGAGCTATTGAATATAATTTAAAAAAAATTTTGAAATTCATCAAGCTAGCAAAAAATGAGAAAGTTGATTTAATATGCTTTCCTGAACTATCACTAGTTGGATATCCCCCTGAAGATCTTTTACTGAATGAACAATTTTTAAAAGCAGTTAATTCGGCTATAAAAAAAATTCAAAATGCTGTTAAAAATATCTCTTTTATTCTTGGGTATCCTAAGCTTGAAAATTCTAAGCTTTATAATGTAGCGGGTGTCTTTATTAACGGAGTTCTGAAGTATGAGCATAAAAAGGTTCACTTGCCAAACTACGGAGTTTTTGATGAAGATCGATATTTTGAGAATGGCAAAAAGGCTTTAATCTTTAAGTTAAAGAGTAGAAATGTCTGTCTTACTATATGTGAAGATATATGGACCGACCCTAGCATCCTTGAGAAGATAGATTCGACCACTAAGCCTGACTTGTTAGTTAATATTTCCGCTTCTCCTTTTAGCTCTTCTAAGCAAAAAGAGAGATTGAAGTTACTAAAGGATATTTCAAGGAATAATAAAATGGAAATTGTATATTCCAACATGGTTGGAGGACAGGATGAACTTGTATTCGATGGAAGTAGTATCTTTATAGACTCTAAGGGGAACGTTATCTCTCAAGCTAAAGAGTTTAAAGAAGACCTTTTGGTCCAGAATTTGAACTTTGAAAAAAATTACAAAAAAGTTCAAACCGAAAGAAGTACTAAGAAGAATACTTTGAGCAAAATATTTGCTGCCCTATCTCTTGGTCTGCAGGACTATGTATTTAAGAATGGGTTTAAGAAGATAGTTCTTGGAGTGTCTGGTGGAGTAGATTCGGCGTTAGTATCTGCTATAGCTGTAAAGTCCTTAGGAGCAAAAAATGTTCTAGGTATTGCAATGCCTACTGATTTTAACTCTCAGTTGAGCCTGGATTTAGCGAA
>CAJIYY010000040.1 GCA_905181755.1 Candidatus Dadabacteria bacterium UBA1144 | reverse complement strand
TTGCTATGCTTAGCTGGCCAGTTATTGCTATGGGACTAGCTGTTGATTGGCTTAAAAGAGGTAATGTTTCGTTAAGTAGAGTTAACGAAGTAATGGACGAAGAAGTAGAGCCTGATGAGTTATCACTCCTAAATCTGGACACTATAGAGAGTGTAAAATTCCAGAATCTAGACTTCTCATATACAGGTGTTCCATTTTTGAAGAATATTAGCTTTAGCATTAATAAGGGAACTTCTTTAGGTATAACTGGAAAGACAGCTTCAGGAAAGTCATCGTTGATAAGTCTTATAATAAAGCTCAACAAGGCTTCTGGCTTATTAGTTAATGGGGTAGATATAAATAAGATTAGTAAGCTCTCATTAAGATCAAAAATAGTATCTGTCCCTCAGGAACCTGTAATTTTCTCGGGAACTATCAGAGACAACTTGAGTTTTTTTAGCTTAGATTTTGATGAAGAAAAGGCAGGAGAGGCTTTAAAAATTTCAAGTCTCCATGGTGATCTTGAAAGAATGCCTGAAGGGCTAGATACAATAGTAGGAGAGAGAGGCTTATCTCTCTCGGGTGGTCAAAGGCAAAGGCTATCGATTGCTAGAGCAATCTATCAGGAACCAGAAGTATTAATTATAGACGATACACTCTCTTCGCTAGATATAGATACAGAGTTAAATATAATTCAGAATATTAAAGAAAAATTTAAGGATAAAATTCTCATAATAGTTTCATCTAGGGTTTCCACTGTTTATTCTTTCGATAACATCCTTGTCCTGAACAATGGAGTGATTGTTGAGTCTGGAAATTCAGATGACCTTTTGAAGGTTGATGGGTTATTCGCAGACCTTCTAAAAGTTCAAAAAATGTTGCCGAAAGAGAAGGTTCTATAATGAGGAACGATAGAAGCATTCTATTCTGGCTCATTAGTTTCGCTAAACCTTATTTGACATGGCTTCTAATAGCATTCGCCTCGATGGTATTGGTTGCCTATTTTGAACTTCTTATTCCATATAAAATTAAAGAAGTTGTTGACGGTATTTTGTCTTCCCAGATTAATGAATCTGAAATAGAAGTAAGTGCGTATAAGATACTTTTCTTCATAAGCATGATTTTTATTTTCAGCTCTTTGTTTAGCTATATACTCAACATTTCCGGTCAAAAAATTATGTTTAGTATACGAGAATCTGTTTTCTCTCAAATTGTAAAACTCCCTCAATCGTATTTTGATTCGAACGATGTAGGTAGGACAACAACGAGGGTTACTAATGATATTAATGCACTAAATGAATTCTATACAAACGTTTTAGTTCAATTTACTAAAGACTTCTTAGTTGTATTAGGAGTTCTATTCTTAATCTTTTCATTTAATATCTTTCTTGCTCTCGCTATAGTGGGTATTAATATTTTCGTCATAGTCCTCGCTTTATTATATAGGAAGAAATTAAGGAAAGTTTATACAAAACTAAGGAAAACTATCGCACAGCTAAATTCATTTATTAATGAGTCTATAAGGGGAATATCTTTGTTGAAGGTTTACAATAAAGAAAGTGTGAATTATCAAAGATTCTTATCTTTTAGTGACGATAATTATAAAGCTAACATTGATCAGATGTATACATTTGCGATGTTTAGACCTTTTGTAGAATTTACAACCGTATTTACTGTTGGACTAGTGGTCTGGATAGGTTCAAATCAGGTTATAGAGGGTTCTATGTCTATTGGAGAGTTATTGGCCGTTCTTTTTTATTTAAGAATGCTATTTAAGCCAATATTAGATTTAGCAGACAAGTACAATATACTTCAGTCAGCCTTAGCTGCTAGTGAGAATTTGTTTAATATCACCAACATTAGAACTGAATCTACTGGAGGAAAGCTGTTTAGCAAGAGTTTTGAGGTCATAACATTTAAGAATGTTTGGTTTTCGTATAATAAAGAAAACTGGGTCTTAAAAGATTTCAACTTAGAAATAAAAAAAGGAGATTCCTTTGTTCTAATTGGCTCTACGGGTTCAGGAAAAACTACTATATTAAATTTACTGCTGAGTTTTTATAGTCCACAAAAGGGTCAGATTTTAATTGATGGAACCCCATTGGAAGAATTCAATGTGCAGAGTATCAGAAAAAATTTTTCAATAATAATGCAGGATACTCCATTGTTTAATAATGTGCCTGATAAGGATGATTTTCATAATATTAACGAATTAAGGTCAATAGGAGAAAAACAGATTTCTAATATTAAAATGATGATGAAGAGACCGTTCCAGGTGATAGTTCTCGATGAGGCAACTTCAAATCTAGACTTAGACTTAGAAAGAGATGTAAAAAATTATTTGAAGAATATTCAGGGTAGAACATCAATAGTAATAGCTCATAGATTAAATCTCATTAAAGATAATGATGTAATTGTATTGCTAGAAGATGGAAAAATAATAGAAAAAGGAACACATTCTAATCTAATGAGCAAAAAAGAAGGCTATTTCGGGATATTTAATCTTAATCAAAGTTTTTTTAAGAATTAGTTTTCTTGTTGTTTCTAAATTTCATCGTATAATCTATTTTTTAAATCGGGGTGTGGCGCAGTTGGTAGCGCACCTGTTTTGGGAACAGGGGGTCGGAGGTTCGAGCCCTCTCACCCCGATTTAATTGAGCGCCAGTAGCTCAGCTGGATAGAGCAAAGCACTTCTAATGCTTAGGTCGGGGGTTCGAATCCCTCCTGGCGTAATTTTATATGGTGGATGTAGCTCAGTTGGTTAGAGCATTGGTTTGTGGTTCCAGAGGTCGCGGGTTCGAATCCCGTCTTCCACCCCACTAAATAATCTATTATTTTATTTTTAACAAATTTTATGTTCTGTAATCGGAGTTGAATTTTACATATTTTACGCCTATATCGTTAGTAAGCATGAAAGAGCTCTCTTTCCCTTTGTTCAAGTTAACACCTATTTCAATCTCATCTTTTTTCATTAATTTATTAAGTATTTTTGCTTTCTTATATTCAACACCATTCTTTACTATTAAAGATTTTCCTATACTAATATCTATCTTATCTTGATCTATGTAGCTAACTCCTGATGATCCAATAGCCGCAATAATTCTTCCCCAATTGGGGTCTGAGCCAAATAGGGCTGTCTTAAACAGGAGAGAGTTCGCAATTTTTCTTGCAACAATATTAGCGCTTTTTTCTGACCTTGCTCCTTTAACGGTAATCTTGCAGAATTTAGTCCCACCTTCAGCATCTTTAACTATTAGCTTAGCAAGATCATAAAACATATCGTTAACTAAACTGGTTACTTTGTATAAACTTCTGCTCCCTTCGCTAATAGTTACATTCCCACCTAGTCCATTTGATAATCCAATAACTGTATCATTGGTAGACATATCTCCATCAACGCTTATTAGGTTGAATGATTTATTGCTAGCATTATTTATTAGCTTCTTGAACAGCTTACTTTCAAAACCCAAATCGGTTAAAAAGAAACATAGCATTGTGGCCATGTTTGGGTGTATCATTCCTGCACCTTTAGCTATAGCAAGGAAATTGTATGTGCTGCTTCCAATTTTTAGTTTTTTATAAGAGATCTTTGAATATTTGTCAGTTGTAATAATAGCTTTTGCAAAATCTTCACTTGAGTCTTCCTTTAGAGACCCTAAAAGTTTCCCTATGTTCTTGTTGATTAACTTATAGTCTAGCTGTGACCCAATAACTCCTGTTGAAGAAGGAAAGAAATTGTGAATTTTCAAGTTAGTCTGGAAGGCTAACTCAGCAAGAATTTTATTAGTTGCCGTTATCCCTCTTTTTCCAGTACAGGCATTTGCACTTCCACTATTAACAACAATTGATTGAATAGAATTTTTTTTTATAAGCTCCTTTCCAATAATTACTGGTGCTGCAAGAACTTTGTTCTTAGTAAATATGGCATGTGCGTTGCAAGTTGTTTCAGAAAATATTAAACCTAAATCTTTTTTGCCAGACTTTTTTAACCCACTTGAAATTCCAGAAAACTTAAATCCTTTAACCTTTATCATAATAAGTCTAAGTATTGAACAGAATTGAGCTCTTTTCCAGAGTGAAATTGACTAAATTTTGCAAGTATCCTAATTAATTTAAGTTTTGAAGAGTTATTATTTTTAAGCTTGCTTTTAGATAGCTCTATTTTTTCACCGTCTATTTTTTCAAGTTCTAGTGGTGTTGGCTTTAGGCCCAGGCTTGTTAAATAAGAAAGTTGGAAGTTAAGTGCTCTTTCGAGAACCTTAGTGTGATTAGCAGTTGAAATTTTACTAAAGAAATTTTGTATAATTTGAAATGCCTCTTTCTTTGGTACCTCATTGATTTCGAATGCATCTATGTATTCGTTAACCAAAGAACATAGGATGATAGTCTCTTTGGATAGCCCTGTATTATTATATTCGGAATCTATCCGAACTTCATTTAAAATGCTCGATGTTTCAGGGTTGATATTATATCTAAATTTAAGATGCATCAGATTAAAAGGCTCGAGTCTGCCTATAAATCTTTTCTTACTTTTTCTAGCATTTTTTATTATTAAGGAAGTCTTTCCAATTTTCTCTGTATAAAAAGTAGCAATAAAGTCATAGTCACCATACTCAGTTTTTCTTAAGATGAATCCTTTGTCTTTAATGTTCATTTATATGATTAGCAAAGCTATGAATAGGTATGATATTGCAGAGAACATATCATTAGCCATCGTAACAATTGGACCTGAACCATTAGCGGGATCAACTTTTAATTTATTAAGGAACAATGGAAAAGCTGCTCCAAAAACTGCAGACATAACTGATGCCAATGACAAAGAGAAGAATATTACCGTAAAGAACTTAGTCCCCTCTTCTGTATTACCATTAATGAAGAATCCTGATAAGCCAGCAAGTAGTCCGCATATTGCACCTAGTACAAGGGATAATTTGAGTTCAGAAAATATTACTTTGATTGCCTGTGAGGTGTTAATAGTCCCCATCCCAAGGGCTCGAACAACAATTGCAGACGTCTGGATACCAACACTACCTCCAGTTGCCATTACTGCAGGCATAAAGGCTGCAAGCAGAATAAAGTTTACAAGCGTACCACTAAAATAAATGTATATTATAAATGCTATAACGATTTCCCCCATAAGGGTGACTAGAAGCCATGGAAGTCTTGATTTAGTCTTAGATATAAAACTAGAATAAATAGGGTGATTATATTCACCAACACCAGCGAGCGAGTATATATCTTCTTCTGCTTCTTCGGTAATAACATCGATAATATCGTCTGAAGTTATTCTTCCAAGTAACTTTTGGTTCTCATCTACAACTGGAAGTGAAACAATATTGTAATTTGCAAATATGATACTGACCTCTTCTTGGTCAAGGCTTGGTAGAACTGAGACTTCTATCTCTTCCATTATTGAACTGATTTTAGAGTCAGGGTCTGAAATTATTAGATTTCTCAGTGAAACATATCCGACAAGCTTATCGGTCTCATTCGTAACGTAGATTAGATAAAAATCTGGAACATCGTTAGCTATTAACCTTATCCAGTTTATTGCATCTTTTATTATTGAAGAGTCCTTAACTTCTACAAGCTCCGTTTGCATAATACCGCCAGCCGTATCTTCGGCATACTGAAGTAAAGTTTGAACCTCATTTGAATCTTGCGGGTTCATAGTCTCAAGGATTTCCTTAGACTTCTTTTCATCTAAATCAGATATAAGGTCAGTAGCATCATCGGATTCTAGTTCCTCAATAACTTTTAATATAGATGCATTATCAAGTTCCTTTAAAATGCTCGTTCGTACATCTTCAGGAAATTCGAGAATTATTTCTGCAGAGATATTGGCATCCAGATTAGAGAGAATTTCGGATATCTCTTCCTCATTGAATCTTATTAAGATGTTAGATATATCAGTCGGATTTAAATCAACTAATGATTCTTTAACAAAAGAGAAGTCTTTTTTGCTTATTGAGTCTAATAATTTTTCATGTATTTCTAAATTCATAACTAATCAAAATGTCCAATCTATAGGTTAATATATTTTTATGTTACTTAAAAGAAATTCCTCACTTGCACTAGAATTAGTGACTTTTTCACATACAGTGTTTATTTTACCTCTTATCTTCTCAGGCTATATTATTCTTGCCTCTGATAAGATGGTTACGAAAGAGATTGTTCTTGTTTTGCTTGCCGCGATATCAGCAAGAACAATAGGAATGCTACTAAATAGAGTTATTGACGCAAAAATTGATTTAAAGAATCCTAGGACTTCCAGTCGACCTATTCCTTCTGGAAGAGCGTCTAAGAATTTCCTAGTTTTATTTCTTATTCTAAGTGTTGGCATATACTTTATTTCATGCTGGTTTCTATGCTGGTTTGTCTTCTTATTGTCTCCAATTCCCATAATCTTGTTTACTATTTACCCTTACACAAAAAGGTTTACCTACTTATGTCATTTCTTCTTAGGTGCAACCTTATCTTTAGGTCCAATCGCCGGTGGAGTTGCAGCGGGCTGTGGCTTAGAAGGATTTTATTTAAGTTTACCAATCGCAATCTTTACTTTTTTTTGGATTTCAGGTTTTGACATTCTATATGCACTACAAGATTTTGAACATGATATTAGTAACAACATATTCTCCGTACCCTCCTCTTTTGGTGTAAAACCTGCAATTATTGTTTCATCTTTTTGTTTCGCTTGTTCTTTAGGGTCTCTTTGCTACTTTTTCTTATTCTTTAGAAGCAATATACTAAGTATTACAGTTGTTTCCTTAATAGCCATAAACTTTATCTTCCAGATAATAAGGTCTGCAAAAAAAGACTATTCTTTCTTCGTATACAATTCGTATATCGGATTCTTGATATTAATATTAGTTATTTCTGATATATTAATTACATGAGAACAGTTATAGCTATCACAGGAGCCTCAGGATCTAATTTTGCAGTTAACTTTATTACTAAATGTCCCAATGAAAAATTTCTTGTAGCTTCAAAGTGGGGGAAAAGAGTAGTTCATGAAGAACTAGGCTTAAAGTTCGAAGAGCTTGAGTCTATGGTTGACAATACTTTTTCTGATTCAGACCTTGCTTCACCTTTTGCATCTGGGAGTAATTATTTTGACTCGCTGGTTATTATTCCTTGTTCTCTTTCCACTATGAATAAAATTGCTTCTGGAATCTCTGATACTTTAATTACCAGAATGGCCCAGGTCGCCCTTAAGGAGAGAAGGAAGTTGATTATTGCAATAAGAGAGACTCCACTTGATTCTATTACTTTAGAGAACGCACTTAAACTCTCAAAGGCTGGGGCAATTATAGTTCCAGTATCCCCTGGACTTTACTTAGAAGAGGCTACAATATCAGACCTAGCTGACACTTTTTCAGATAAATTACTTAGCCTGGTAGGAGTACACAAGGAAAGTGGTTGGAAAAATGAGGATATATAGTTTTGGTTGGACAAAATTTTCATGATTTAACTTCATATGTAGATTTTCTTGATAAGATTGGAGACTTAAAAAGAGTAAAAACTGAAGTTGATCCTATACTTGAAATAAGTGAAATTAGTTGTAAAACGATAGAGAATAATGGCCCTGCCTTGTTATTTGAAAACGTAAAGGGGTCATCTTTTCCAGTTGCAACAAATTTATTTGGCTCAGAGGAAAGATTGAGACTTTCTTTGGGCTGTAGTCCAAAAGAATTAGGTGAGGAAATTCTATCATTTGCTGAAAAAGCTATTCCACCTAAGATAAATACACTTTTTACCTCTTTCCCTTTTATTAAAAGGCTTACAAATTTTAGGTCCAAAGAATATGTGCTGAACCCGCCATGTCAACAAATCCATGATGAATTAAACTTAGAAGGTCTCCCTATTATAAAATGTTGGCCCGAGGATGGAGGCAGGTTTATTACTATGGGATTAACAATTACCGAAAGTCCTATTAATAAAAAAACCAACATGGGAATGTATAGGCTTCAGATGCATGATCAAGATAAATTAGGGATGCACTGGCATCCTCACAAAGGAGGAGCCGCTCACTATCATGAAGCTAAGCAGTTGGGCCAAGATTTCCCTGTAGCTGTTGTACTTGGAGGTGACCCATCACTTATATTTGCTGCGATTGCTCCTTTGCCTGAGAACATAAGTGAACTAATGTTCTCAGCTTTCCTTAAAAGGAAACCAATAGAGCTGTGTAAGGCTAAGACTTCAAATTTAATGGTTCCTGCTAATGCAGAGTTTGTAATTGAAGGTAAAGTGCCCCTAGATAGGACTATGTTAGAAGGACCGTTCGGAGATCATTTTGGGTATTATTCAATGGAGGGTGATTTCCCCTATATGAATGTTGAAGCAATAACAAGAAAACATAATGCTATATTTCCTGCGACGATAGTTGGGAGACCTCCAAAAGAAGATATGTTTTTAGGAATGGCAGCAACAAATATTTTTGCTCCATTATTGAAGTTGGTAACCCCAGAAATAACTGACTTGTGGGCATATTATGAATCAGGATTCCACAACCTATTGGTTCTTTCAATTGATGAGAGATATCCAAAAAATTCTGTAAAAGCAATGATGTCCGTTTGGGGAACAGGGCAGCTTTCTTTAACCAAATGTATAGTTACAGTTCCTAGTTTTGTTAATCCTAGAGATATTAAAGAAGTTCTTGGATATTTAGGTGCTAATTTTGATCCAACAAAAGACTTAACTTTATTGCAGACTACACCTTTAGACACTTTAGATTTTACTAGTGGAAAAATGAATGTTGGAAGCAAGGTTGGACTGAATGGAATAGGTGACGGTAAAAAGATTTCTCCAGATAGCTTTGAGACAGTAGTTATAAGTGATCCAAGAAATAATTATAATAAAATTAAGAACTATAGAGTGGTAAACAAAAATATTATCGTAATAAGCTCAGATTCTGATCCGAAAGTAATAGCAAAGGAAATCCATAGCTCTAAGCTTCTCAGTGATTTTAAGATAATTTTTATAGTGGGTATGGATATTAAAATTAATGATGATATTGATTTGATATGGGGTATCTTCACACGTTT
>CAJIYY010000039.1 GCA_905181755.1 Candidatus Dadabacteria bacterium UBA1144 | reverse complement strand
CACGAATTCCAAATTTTTCATCATAACTGAGATCAGCATGCCCAGGTCTATAAATATCTTTAAATTCTTCATAAGATTTAGATATTGCGTCTGCATTAGGTATCAACATTGAGATAGGGGTTCCAGTAGTCATGCCATTGAAAACACCAGATAATATATCCACCTTGTCAGCCTCTTTTCTTTGAGTTGTATACTTACTTTGACCAGGTCTTCTTCTATCAAGTTCAAACTGAATATCTTTCTCGGAGACCTTAAGACCTGCAGGGCAACCATCCACAACAACTCCTAAAGCCTTACCATGAGATTCTCCCCATGTTGTGATTTTAAAAATATTTCCAAATGAATTTCCTGGCATTTAAATAATTTTATATTCAAATTCGCATAATGCAATTTGGATGATCAATTAAACTATAAGCATGGCATCGCCATAACTATAAAAATTGAATTTTTCTTCAATAGCAAACTCATAACAAGACTTAGCTAAGTCGTACCCTAAAAAAGAAGATACTAGTATTAGCAATGTGGATTTGGGTAGATGAAAGTTGGTAAGCAAAGCATCTGTTGATTCAAATTCAAAACCTTCATTAATAAAGATATCGGTCTCGAACCATTCGTTAGATTTTTTCTTAATAAGACTAAAAGCCTCTAGGGCTCTTAATGTAGTCGTTCCTACGGTAAGAACTCTACCATTATTATTCCTCACTCTCTTTATTGTCTCTAGAAGTTGAGGATTTACAGAAAACCTCTCTTGATGCATTTTATGATTCTCAACTTCTTCAACTTTTATTGGTAGAAAAGTCCCCATCCCAATATGAAGAGTTAAGAATTCGGTAGAAATATTCCTTAAGTCAATTTCTCGTAACAAATCTTCAGTAAAATGTAAACCTGCAGTAGGGGCAGCTATGGAGCCAAGAACTTTAGCATAGACCGTCTGATAATCTTCAAAGTCCAAGAAATCAGGCTCTCTGTCTAAATATGGAGGAATAGGCATCATCCCGTACTTATCAATAAATACTTGAGATTTAACATTAAAAGTGACCATCCAATCCTTCGTATATGGGTCCTTGAATAACTTACAAGTTAGTCCTCCAGAAAGAACAAAGTTTCTTGGCTTAGGCTTTCTAGTAAGAACCTTCCAAGTATTCTCCTCTATTTCCTCAACTAAGAGAATCTTTTGCTGATTACCGTCTTGATCCTTTAGAATCAAAGAAACAGGATTTACTTTGGTGTTATTAAAAACAAATAAATCTCTCTCAGAAAAATAATCAAATATCTTATCAAAAGTTGTAGAAATTATTTTCTGTGATTTCTTTTCAACAACTAGTAGCTTTGATGTTCCTCTTGGCTTTCTTGGCCTGTCAGCAATTAATTCCCCAGGCAGGTTGAAATCATATTTAGATAGGTTCATTTACTTTTAAGCTTATCAAGAATAAGTCTTAGAGAATTAAGTTTAATAAATCCTGTTGCATCTTTTTGATCATAGAGATTGTCTTCCTCAAATGTCGCAAGGTTAGCGTTATATAAAGAAAACTTGGATTTTCTACCTGACACAACAACATTTCCTTTATAAATTTTTAACCTAACATCACCAGAAATATTTTTTTGTGACTGTTTAACTAATGCCATTACCGTAGACATCTCAGGAGAGAACCAGAAACCATTATAAATCAACTGTGAAATTTTTGGCACCAAAGAATCACGAATATGCATAACTTCTCTATCCATAGTTAGTGACTCGATAGCTCGATGAGCTATATTTAGAATTGTACCACCTGGTGTTTCGTAAACACCCCTAGACTTCATACCAACAAAACGGTTCTCAACAATATCAACAACTCCAACTCCATTCGTACCACCAATTTTATTGAGTTTCTCTAGCAAGGTAACAGGGGAGAGTTTTTTGTTATCGACAGCTACCGGTATACCATCTTTGAAAGTAACTATTATACTTGTAGCTTTATTAGGAGTTTTTTCAAGTAATCTTACAGACTCGTACATTTCTACTGGCGGCTCAGTCCAAGGGTCCTCCAGTACCCCACCTTCATAGCTAATATGGTAGATGTTTCGATCACAACTATAAGGCTTTGCTTTTGTGACTGGAACTGAGATTTTATTTTTTCTAGCATAGCGAATACAATCTTCTCTAGATTTAAGATCCCATATTCTCCAAGGGGCAATAATTTCTATATCAGGACTAAGAGCATTAAAAGAAAGTTCAAATCTAATTTGATCATTTCCTTTTCCAGTGGAGCCGTGAGAGACTGCAAAAGATTTTTCTTTTTTTGCTATTTCAATTTGTCTCTTCGCAATTAGGGGCCTAGCTATAGAAGTTCCTAGTAAATAATTTCCCTCATAAACGGAACTAGCCTGAATCATAGGAAAGACATAGTCTTTAACAAATTCATTTCTAAGGTTCTCTACGTAGACCTTCTTGGCTCCAACATCTTTTGCTCTCTTTGCAATAGCCTTAAGGTCTTCACCTTGGCCAAGATCTGCTATATAAGCAATAATGTCAGCATTATAATTTTCCTTTAGCCAATGAAGTATTATGGAGGTATCAAGGCCTCCTGAGTAAGCAAGAACTATAGATCTCTTTTTCATATAATTAAATCTTTGTTATCCCTTCATAGTCAAATAAATAAAAAGTAGCCTTCTTGGTTCCATAGAACTTCTCGAGCGAGTAACCTATATACTCTAGCTTCTCCAAGTTTTCTCCATCATAAGTAGTTTCTTTCTTTTCATCTGAAAATTCGCAAATCAACTTTAAATCATCAGGCATCTTTACATCAGCTGTTGGCTGAGTCGTAAATACAACTTCTAGTTCTTTCTCTATAGGCTTATCTGAAGGCAAAGTAAAACCAATTGATAGGTTGGAAGATACAAATTCTAGGACATATAAGGTTAGAGTGGTGGGGGAGCTTCCCTCAGGTGCACCAGTTACAATCAACGAATAACTAAAATGCGGCAGCTTGTTTTCTTTCATAGAAGACTTCAACATATCATAGTCTTCATTAACAACTAGACAACCAATATTTAACATTACCATTCTCCTTATAGTCTCTTATTATTTTATCTAATAGTTTTAATAATACTAATCTGACTTTTATCTCTTGAGCCATCTGCCCTATAAGAAAAAAAGCCACCATCACATCCAGTGCAATTAGTTATTGATTCTACATTAAAAACTCCACAATTATTAATAATTTTTTTATTAATATTTGCAAGATTTAGAAAATGTTTACCTTCTATGAATCTATAATTATCATTATCTAAATCAAATTTATCTCTGAATTTTAAATACATGGTAGTACTAACTTCATAGCAACACAATCCAATAGAGGGGCCGATTGCACAAACCAAGTCATCTCTATTAAGCTTATAGTTGTCTAGAATGTCCTCAATAACATTTCGAACAATCTCGTTATAAGTACCTCTCCAACCAGAATGAACTGCCGAAACAAAAATTCCACTTGTTGATGTTATTAATATTGGAACACAATCAGCAGTTTTGACTCCCAAAAATAGCCCTTTTATTGAAGTTACTATAGCATCACCATCCAACTGATTGCTGAGTTTAATCATTTCATCATCCAAATTAACAACCTTGGTACTATGAACTTGATGCAAAAAAAATACTTCCTCTTTGTTAGGTGTAGTAAAATTTTTATTGCCAAAAAAGTGGACAACTGAAGGATTGTCTCTTAAGAGCTTAGACTTAAAATAATTATTCATGATCGCCCAAAACACCAATAAATTTATTAAAATCGTCCGGTATTTCTGAGGTTATCTTCATAATCTCTCCGCTGGCTGGATGAGTAAATTCAATTGATCCCGCGTGTAGCAAGTGTCTATTGGTAACTTTTTTTAACTCTAAATCTAAGCTCCCAGCAAACCCTTTTCCATACACTTTATCTCCAACTACAGGATGCCCTATTAAATCTAAATGAACTCGAATTTGGTGAGTTCTTCCTGTTAATGGGAAAGCCTCAATTAAAGAATAATTATTAAACCTCCTGCTAATTCTCCATCTTGTTTCAGCCTTTCGTAGTGACCTAGAATTATTAGAGATCTTCACTCTATTGTTCTTATCTCTGCCTATTTCAAAATTTATTATTCCCTCATCTTTATCTGGAACTCCATAAACAATAGCAAAATATGATTTTTTAACTTTCCTTTCTTTGAATTGATTTGAAAGACGATTGTGAGCGTAGTCGTTCTTTGCAACTATCATTACTCCAGATGTTTCTTTGTCTAACCTGTGAACAATCCCGGGCCTTAGAACTCCCCCTATTCCTGAAAGATTCTTACAATGAAAAAGAAGTCCGTTTACAAGAGTAGGTGTATTAATTCCTGCTCCTGTATGGACAGGTATCATAGGCGGCTTTTCTATAACTGCCATATAGTCATCCTCATAAAAGAAAACTAAGGGGATATCAAATGGCTCTAAAGATGAGTCCTTAAGTTTTGGAAAAGCTACAGAAATAGAATCGTCAAGCTTGAGCTTGTACGATGCCTTAGTACTTGAGCCATTACATAGCACAAATTCATCCTTGATTAATTTTGTAATATAAGACCGAGACTTTTCGGGAAAGTTCTCGACCAAAAACTTATCGAGCCTCTTCTCGATTTGGCTAATTATTATTTTTGATTGCCATATCTTATTATCCATTTTATTCTTAGTATATATTAGATGAGATTGTTTGATGATAAATAAAAACAAAAGAATTGAGCTAAGATTTGGTCTTACTGCCCCTGGATCAATGTGGAACCTCCTATACGAAGGCATGGAGCAGAATATCAACCTCAGGACTACCTTCAAAGGAAAAGATGAAGAAAGTATAGAAGCACTAATTAAATTCGGAGAAATTTTAAAAAAAAAGAAAAATTATGATATCAACATCACTACTAATGGGATAGAAATCAATAAAGAGCTACCAATAAATGATTTTAAGAGTGGAGAGAAATGGACTGATTTAATGACAAAACTAAAAGACGAAATTATAAAAATTATCTAAGCAAATATTTCACCTGAATTAACTATTTCAATCTTTCCTCCAACATCAAGTAGAAGCTCCCCATTTAAGCTTAAGTTTACTATTTTTCCGTCTATTTGTTCCCCATTCTTAAGGACAGATACAGTTCTTCCGAAATCAGGATACCTCTTTAGCCAAAAATCTAATATTTCTTTATATTTCTTATGTTTAAACTTCTGAATCCAACCGAAAAAAGAAACTAAAAAAACTAATATTAAATCCTCTCTTGAACAAGAACCACCAGTCTCTGACTTAACACTTGTTGGCTCCAGTCGATATTTAAAATTTTCGGTATCAAAATCTTGGCTAGTCGAGTTAACATTAATACCAACTCCTACGATTAAGTATTTAGACTTATTATTTTTAAATACAGCCTCAGATAATATCCCAGAAATCTTCTTTGATTTTACTAAAATATCATTTGGCCATTTAACTTCAGCCTTTAAATTAAGACTCTCAATAGTCTCTACAACTGCATTTGCGGTCAAAATTGATAGGAGGCCTAAATGATCCCCATCTAAGGGGTAATCTAAAATTAAAGATAAAGAAATATTCTTTTCTCCAAAAGACTTCCACTCTCTACCGTCTCTTCCTCTACCTTTAGTTTGATTGTTTGCTACAATCACCGTTAAATGAGAAGGATTATCAAGAGATTTTGCATAAGAGTTAGTAGAATCAACTGAATCAAGTATGATGACCGTATTCATAGGAGAGCTTAGAATCTTATTCTTACGAATCTTATCTCTTAAATTCAACAACAATTAAAGACCCAACCTATTTACGTCTCTATACTCACTAATAATAAGAGCCATCAGGCTGAGGGAAACCGCTCCACAAATTAGAGATGAGCCTCCATAGCTAAACATCAGCAAAGGTATCCCAACAACTGGGAAGAGACCTATAGTCATAGATATATTTATTAATAAATGAAAAAAGAAATATGAGCTTAAGCCAAAAAGGAGAACTTGAAGAAAACTGTCCCTGATCTTATTCAAGAAGAGCAAGGA
The DNA here is from genome assembly GCA_905181755.1 of Candidatus Dadabacteria bacterium UBA1144. GTDB lineage: Bacteria > Desulfobacterota_D > UBA1144 > UBA1144 > UBA1144 > TMED58. Next base: position 8,772 of record CAJIYY010000039.1, on the reverse strand, counting down.
ATATATAACTATAAATGAGTAGAGACCAATTATTATCATTGAGCCAAGAAAGCCAGTTTGTTCTGCCCATACAGAAAAAGCAAAATCAGTATGCTTCTCTGGCAAAAATTTCAATTTCCCCTGTGAACTGTTCCCTAAGCCTTTTCCAAAAAACTTACCAGATCCAATAGCCACTTTTGATTGGATGACATTGTACCCATAGCCAGATGGATCATTTTCTGGATATATAAAACTCGTTATCCTTTCCTTCTGATAATCCTTTAATCCATAGTTCCATACTGGCACAGATAAAGCTACAATTATCAACAGAATTGATAGAAATATAGTCTTATTGTAGGAGAAACTAATAATTACAGACAATGAAATTCCTAGCAACATTAATGCTGAGCCCAAATCAGGCTGAAGCATTATCAGAACGAAAGGGAGGGCAAAAAATGCCAGCCCTAAAACGTATTTTATCAAATAAGATTTAGAATAAGCTCCAAGGTCAGAATAAAATTTTGCAATTATAAATATTAATGAAATCTTAACTAACTCAGAAGGCTGAAAAGACATAAACCCTCCAATGCTAATCCAACTCTTAGCGCCAGAGATCTCTTCACCAACTATTAAAACAAAAACTAGCATAAAAATAGAAAGAAGATAGAAAGGTACGGAAACTTTTTTAATCGTTTGCAGTCTCAACTTAGATACGACAAAGAATATAACAGCCGCTACAATCATCCAAAGGAACTGCTTAAATGCATATGAGCTGAGAAATGCCTCATCGCTAATAAAAAGCAAATTAAGAAAACTTAAAATCATAATTAGAAAACCTGCCATAAGGATCTTGGCATCTGGCCTTGCCATAAAATTGGTCAATTACTCTCTCCTTTGAGGTTTAAATAATTATTCTTATAATATTTAACGACCTTCTTAATTATAGGTCCTGCAGATCTTCCACCTGATACTCCATTCTCAACAAAAACAGTAACGACTATTTTAGGGCTTGCGAAAGGATAGTACGAAGTATACCAGCCATGATTTTTGAACTTACCTGAATTATATTTTCTGGAGCTTTTTGATATAACCTGCGCTGTTCCAGTTTTACCCGCCAGTTGACCATCATCAAAGGCATCAAAGCCTGTGCCACCATTTTCATTCACAACTCCTAACAATCCCTTCTGAACCAACATTAAAGTTTTTTCTGAAATTGATAGATTCTCATTTTTAATATTTTCCCCATCATTAGTGATTCTTAAATTAGGATAAGAACCATTCGATGCAATTATAGAAGTCATTATAGATGCCTGAAGAGGATTTATGGTTAGATAACCCTGGCCAATTGCAACATTGGCCATATCACCACGGTAGAATTTACCTTTAAGATACTTGTCAATAAAATTCTTATCGGGAATAACACCAGGCCTTTGTGGGAATGGGAGAGCCACTCTCTTACCAAACCCAAAATTCTCTAACCATCGAGAATAGGCTTCAACTCCTAGAGACAGCCCAGCCCTATAAAAGAAGACGTCACATGAAGAAATCAAAGCCCTAACCACGTTAACTTTTCCGTGACCGCTCTTTTTCCAACATCTGAACTTTCTTTCTCCTAATTGATAATATCCTGGACAGTAATACTCAGTCTCTTCTTCAATCGCCCCCTCTTCCAATGCAGCAACGGCTGTTACAATTTTTATTATAGACCCCGGTGGATTTGAAGAAAGAAAAGCACGATTTAAAAGAGGTTTCTCACTCCCGGACCTTAAATTTTTCCAAATTTTCGTTGACATACTCCTAGAGAAAAGATTGGGATCAAAAGAAGGCTTGCTTACTAGTGCCAATATTTCACCTGACTCTATATCATGGACAATTGCAGCTCCGTTAAAATCTCCGAACGAATCATAGATAAGCTTTTCCATCTCTATATCTATAGTTAAACTTAAATCTTGACCGGGAATATTTTTTATCTTTCTCTTGTCAATTGAAACAACTTTCGAAAACACCTCGCGACCCCTACTGTCTATCAACAAATATCTCGAACCATTTTCTCCCTGGAGTTTTGAGTCGTACACCTTCTCTAGTCCAGATGCTCCTAGTCGTGTCGACAGAAAAGACCCATAGACAAAATCTCGCTTATCGTTTGATTTTAAATACCCGAATTTATGAGATCCCACTTCATTAAAAGGGTAAACTCTTAAGTAATCGACAACTAGCTCTAAAGATTGAAAAGAATTCGATCTACTCTCTATTTTATATATGATGTCTAACTTCAAATTCTCTTTGATTAAGAACCTTTTATTTTTATTCGAAGAAATCGCAGCCTTGTTGAGAACTTTTTTAACTATTTCTTTTCTAATACCCAAGTCGAACACAAGAAACTTCTTTATCTCTGACAAATCATCTATTGAACTAGTTTTATAGTAAAGGTTAACAACAGGCCTGCTAACTGCAATTTCTTTTCCAAACCTATCAAGAATTGAGCCTCTTGGTGAGGGGACTAGCACTTCCTTTAAAAAATTATTTCTAGAAATCTGTTCGTACTCTTCTCCATTAATAATCTGGATGAAAAACAGCCTTACAATAATAACTATGAGTAGAGCGCTTACTATTAAGATTGATAAGTTAGGTCGTTCACTTTTGGCCATGAGGTATATTTAATTATAATCAATAAAATCGTAGAAACGAAAATATTGTATACAAGTGGAAGGGCAATAAAAGAGAAAAATTCTAAAATTCCCACATCAAAACTTATCCAATAGATAAGGAAGTTTAGTAAATAAAACAAGACAAGAAATATTACAGATAGTAAAAAATCATTCTTTAAATTAGACCAAAAGAATCCTTGAACATACCTTATAAAGAAATAAGAAACTAAAAGTTTAGACACTAACTCAATATAAGCAAAAGAATCTGATAAAATTAAGTAAAATACCAGCATTCCTATAGCCATCAGTATCTTGGATCTGGTAGTTCCAGTAATTAAAAAAAGAAATAAATAAACGAGTGAAGGGTCCACGTGGCCCCCAAAGTCAATTGTACTAGAACCTGGATAGATAGGCAGAACTAGCATGAAGAAACCAAAAAGAAATAGTAGAACCAAGTGTCCCTTAATCATTAACAACTATCATCAGAAACTTTATATTTCGCGGATCTATTAAATTTTTTAATCCTAGGTCAAAGAACCCTTGATCTCCTTTTATATCTGAAATTTCCCCCACCTTAATACCAGGATATTCTTTAGATGTATTTGTCGCGATGAAGACATCATCTCCTAAAGAAATTTTTTCTTGAGTTGTAATATATCTAATTCGAGAAGACACTCCGTTACCTTGCAGTATCCCTGGAATCTTCTTTGGGCCTACAAAAACCATAATTGTAAAATTTGGGTTATAAGCAAAAATTATTTCTGAGGTATCTTTTTTGACTTCTGATATTTTCCCGACTAGTCCATTCTTTGAAATACCAAGTTGTCCTTTTCTGATTCCATCTTTTGAGCCCTTATTTATAATTCCTGAAGAGGTAAAACTGAAAGGGGAAACTATTACGAGCTCTGAACTTATAGATCTTAGATTTTCAGGAATTTTATAATCCTGACTCTTTCTTAGTTCTGCATTCTCCTGAATTAAGGATTCACTTATTTTAATCTTTGCCTCTAGCATAGAAACTTTTTCTTTTAAGATGGAATTATTAGACGAGTACTCTGTATTGTAAGATAGCTTACTCACAAGAAGGCTTGATAAGTAAAAATTGAAATTTAGACTAAAAAAAACAAATACTACTATTGAAACAATGGTGATTATAAAAAATTTCTTTATATTTCTTTTTGATAACATCTATCAACTAAAGCGAAATCTTTCTAAGTGTATTGATTTCCTCTAACGCTTTTCCACAGCCCCTGACAACGCACATCAAAGGATCATCAGCAACTGTTACTTTTAGCCTTGTTGCTTTAGACAATCTCTCAGACAAACCCCCTAGCAGGGCTCCTCCTCCGGCAAGAACTATTCCGTCCACCATTATATCTCCCGATAATTCAGGTGGAGTAGAATCCAAAGTTTCAACTACAGTGTTAATTATATCTATTACAGATTCATCTAGGGCTCTTTTTGTGTCAATTGCAGTTAATTGAATCGATTCTGGCAAACCCGATTCTAAACTTCTTCCCCTTACTGCCATTTTTAAACTTTCGCTTGGAGTATCTCTAACATCACAGACTGTCTTCTTAACATTCTCAGCCATATTTTCTCCAATCAATAAACCATAAGTACTCTTCACGTAGGATATAATTGCCTGATTCATTGAATCTCCAGCAGTCTTAATAGACCTACTAATAACTAGGCCGCCGAGAGAAATAACTGATATTCCAGTGGTACCGCCTCCGATGTCTATAATCATTCCGCCTCTCGAGTTCATAACACAATCCATATCGGCCCCTAAGGCCGCCGCCATCGTTTCTTCAATAAGATAAACCTCTCTGGCTCCTGCTGATTCTGCAGCTTCTACAACAGCTCTTTTCTCAACCGGAGTAATTCCTATAGGAACTGACACGACCACCCTTGGACGAACCAAGAAATTATTTTTATGAAATTTTGAAATAAAATATTCCAACATTTTCTGCGTTACTTCAAAATCTGCTATTACGCCTTCTCTTAAAGGCCTAATTGCTTCGATTGTACCTGGTGTTTTACCAATCATTTGCTTAGCTTCGTCCCCAACAGCAAGAATATTAACATCACCAGCCTTATCAATTTGAACTGCTACTACAGATGGCTCATTGGCCACAATTCCCTTATCTTTTATGTAAACTACAACATTTGCAGTACCTAAATCTAGACCGATATCAATTGAAAAATAGTTAGCAAGCCTATCCCAAATAGTATATTTTTTTTTCATAGAAGTAATTATGGTTTATATAATGATTTTTTTCAATTTATTTTAGTTTCTCACCTGAAAGGTATTCTAATCTAAAACTCTCGTACTTGAATGAAGCAAGATTATCAATTTCAATTGACCTATAAGTTCTTTCGCTCTTAGGCTCAATAAACCCTGACAATTTGAATCTTAAAGTCTTTAACACCTTACTTTTGTCATCAAGAAGAATTAATTTAAAAGTAGGGTTAAAAATTCTATGATTAGATAAATTTAAAATCTTTAGAGAAGCCCGCCTACCTATGTTGGCATCCAACACCAGGATTTCTTCATTGGAGTCAAACTTTATGAGCTGGGAAGCTTTATCATTGTCATAATTTTTATTTTCTAATCTCCCTACGCTATCTTTCGTTTCAACTTTCTTTAATTCAGGAGAAGATCCAATCATGCTGGCAGATAAAATAGTTAAATTAATCTTACTAAAATCATTATCGACTATTCCAAAATTAACTTCTGAAAAAATTCTCTCTGAAAACGGTTTGATTTTTTCCTTAATCTTGATCTTCTTTGATGAGATAGTGTTGCCCCCTGAATTAATAAACCTCATTTCAAGAACCAGATTCTCATACTCATAGCGACTCTTATTTGACAGATCAATCGTCATTAAACCAATAGTGCTTCTACTCTTATTAACTATAGTAAATTTATTTATCTTCAAATCCTTTCTTGGTAAGGGAGTATCGGCCACATCCTGAAAATCTGACAATTTAACGAATTTCGACTTGCCACCCTTCTCTAAATATTCCCTGTAGTTAATTAGTTCTCCTTTAAAAACAGACAGCTGAACATTAGAGAAATAATCTATACCAATTCCAGGAACCTGAAAATTCTCAACATTTCGAGTTTCTTTAGGACCGATTACTCCTCTAACCTTAAATGGAACTGATTTTATTGAATTTCCTTTCTGATCTAAAAAATTTATTGAAAAAACTATATTTTTAAAAAAATTTTCACTCTCATTCTTAAATTTTAGACTGTTCACAATTACAACTTTTGAAGTAACATTCTCTACAACATGGTCAAAGCTTATAATTTTAATAGCATTTTCAGCTAGGATCTTAATGTCATCGTCGACATAGAGCAATTCAGCCGAAAGAATATTGACAATGGTTTCGTCAGGGTCGAATGGTAGTATTGGTAATGTCACAATCCTAAACTTCTTCTTTGCATTTGCTTCTAACTCACCTGACATAGGGACAATGAATTTGTATAAACGTTTATTCTTGTTGTATATAAGAACCTCTAATTTAATATTTCTGTAATCCAGGCTAGAATTATTAAAGACTTCTATATATTCAAAAATCCCAAGAGTAGTTTTTGCTTTTTGTTGCCACTTAAAACCTACCACCTTAATCTTAGAGAGATCAGTGACTTTATTAATATTTTGGCGCAACTCGCTATCAATACTAGCCTCTGTGGCGAAGGCAAGCAGGCCTGCAAATAAGAGAACTTGTATAAAAAAGCAACTAAAATTTTTCATAATATTTTATTAAAAAATAATATCAGATAAACTCTAACATGTAATTACTGCTGGAGGATACATGCAGAAATATATTTTACTTTCTTCTTTGACAACATTAGGCAGAAGAACCTTAAAAGAAAGACCTGCAAGGATGAAGGAAGTTGATGATGAAATAAGGGCTATGGGAATTAAGATTTTAAGTCAGTTTGCGACCCTGGGACCTTTTGATTTTGTCAATATTGTTGAAGCACCAAACAACGAGGCTATAAGCAAACTCTCAATAGAACTTACTTCTCGAGGAACTCTACAGATTACAACCTTGCCCGCAATCGATATTGATAAATTTATAGAGAAATTAAATATAGAGAATGATTAACAATATTAAGAGGTTACTAAATAAAGTTAAGGAGCAATCTGTTAATGTTCCTGGATATAAAGCCAAAAAAATCCTTAAAATTTACATATACATATCAATTGTCGGTATTATTCTGCCTATCCTATACCTAATATTTATTTTATTCTATAATGTTATAAATGCTTAACGTAAATTTAGACTTAACTTCAACCAAGTGGCTTATAGTAGGTGGTGGCTCAGTGGGAACACGAAGAGCCAAGAAAATTCTTCAAGAAGATGGAAGCGTAAAGCTTGTGTCACCAGAAATATCTAAAGGTCTAGCTAAGCTAGAAATGAAATATAAAGAGCTGAAGATAATAAAAAGAAATTTCAGGGCGACTGATATAAAGAATCAGGATTTTATTTTAGCTTGTACAAATAACATCGATGTAAATAAGAAAATTGTAACTATTGCAAAATTAAAAAAAATATTAGTTTCTAATGCTTCAGATAAGAATGACAATAACTTTTCTTTCACCTCGTCTGTAGAATTGAATAAAAAAGTAAAGATTAATTTTAGTACTGGAGGCTCTAATCCTTCTTTTAGCAAACTATTAAGAACGCTCTTTGAAAAAAATCTAAAAAATGAAATCCTTAGCTTATATAAGACTCTAGACAAAGAAAGATCATCTTTAAAGTCAAAGGCTGGGGATAGACTAATAAATGAAATGGAATATACTATTAATTCAAAATTAAATACCACAAAATCAACCAAGGGAAATTTATAATGGGATCCACCGACACAACTAAATTCTATAAGGGACAAAAGATAATATTCGAGAATGAATTATGGGAGATTGTTGAATTCCAACATCGCGTTATGCAGGCCAGAAAGCCTATAGTTAAGACTAAATTGAAAAATATCATTAACGGCCTAACTCAAGAAAAAAGTTTTAGATCTGGGGACATGTTCCAGTTGCCTGACTTAATGACAAGAAATGCTCAATACCTTTACTCAGACACCGTCAGTTATACATTTATGGATTTAGAAAGTTATGAACAAATTGAAGTTACTCAGGAAGTTATTGGAGAAAAATCAAATTTTCTCAAAGAAGAGATTAAAGTTCAACTTCTTCATTATGATGGAGAAATTATCGGAGTTGAGCTCCCTACAAGTGTCGAACTTAGAATCTCTACAACAGAGCCGGGCCTAAAGGGGGACTCTGTTACTGGGGGCAGTAAGCCAGCAGAGCTCGAGACAGGTGCCCATATTGCCGTACCACTTTTTATCAATATAGACGATATCATTAAAGTTGACACGCGAGATGGGAAATATCTTGAAAGAGTTAAGAAGGCCTAATACTTATAGAATGGTGCTATCGAATATCAAAAGTTAAGAATTTTTTATAAATCAACATATCATTTTAATTTACTTTATACATCTTATCTTTTACAATTTTTTTATGAATAAAATCAAAATCTTTTCTGGATCTTCAAATATAAAACTTAGTAAAGCCATATGTAAAAAACTCAAAGTTCCATTAGGGAAGCTTAATATTAGAAGATTCAGTGATGGTGAAATATTTGTAGAGATAAATGAAAGCGTTAGAGGGAGTAATGCGTATGTAATTCAATCAACCTCTGGTCCTGTAAATGAAAACCTCATGGAACTATTTATCATTGTTGATGCATTAAAAAGAGCTGCAGTAAATGAAATTACAGCTGTAATACCTTATTTTGGTTATTCTAGACAAGACAGAAAAGTCACTGACAGGTCACCAATTACTGCACGTCTAGTTTGTGATTTACTAATAAAGTCTGGAATACAGAAAATCGTAACAATGGACTTGCATGCCGGTCAAATTCAGGGATTTTTTGATGTTCCTGTTGACCATCTCTACTCATCACCAGTTGCCCTAAACTATATAAGGAAGAACCATAAAGACTTCGTTATAGCCTCACCTGATGCTGGTGGAATGGAGAGAGCTAGAGTTTTTGCCAAAAAACTTAATGATGCTGGTCTAGCGATGACCGACAAAAGAAGACCTGGGCCAAATATAGCCGA
>CAJIYY010000038.1 GCA_905181755.1 Candidatus Dadabacteria bacterium UBA1144 | reverse complement strand
GGGGCTTACGACTTTTATAAACTTGGGAAAAAAAATAATATCAAACCTATAGTCGGATGTGAAGTCTATATAACCAAAGACCGCACAAAGAGAACTCCAGAGGACAACAAGACTCATCACTTAACTGTTCTTTGTATGAATATGAAGGGATACGAAAATCTTTGCTCTTTAGTGTCAAAAGGATATCTAGAAGGTTTTTATAGAAAGCCAAGAATAGACCGTAATCTTCTTTTTGAAAAAAGTGAAGGTCTAATCGTATTAAGTGGGTGCTTAAATAGCGAGGTTTGTCACAATATTCTAAAAGGGAAGAAGGATGAGGCACTTAAAATAGCCAGTGAATATAAAAATGTTCTTGGTGATAGATACTTCCTTGAAATTCAAGGGACACTATTAAAAGAACAAATAAGAGTAAACTCAACATTAAGGGATATTGCTAAAAAACTCGACATCCCTGTAGTTGCAACGAATGATTGTCACTATCTTACAAAAGATTGCTTTGATTCGCATGATACTTTACTGTGCATACAAACTAATTCTCTAGTCAAAGAAGAAAAAAGATTCAGATTTAGTGGAAATGAATTCTATTTAAAGTCTAGAGATGAAATGATGTTGGCTGTGGACAATTACGAGGAATCATTAGAAAATTCTTTACTTATTGCCGAAAGATGTAATCTTGAGTTTAATCAAAATGGTTACCAGCTTCCAAAAATAGATACCGGTAAAAACTCTTCTAAAGAGAGCATTGAGAAACTTATTCTAGAATCTCTGAAAATAAAGGCTAGCCAAGGCCTCATACCTAATTCGGAAATAGCTAAATATAAGAGCAGAATAGAGCATGAAATAAACATTATAAAGGATATGGGATTTGAGGGTTATTTTCTAGTTGTATCTGACTTTATAAAGTATGCGAAATCATCAAATATCCCAGTTGGTCCAGGTAGAGGAAGTGCGGCAGGTAGCCTGATTGCATACCTCTTAGACATAACGGAAGTTGATCCCATAAGACATGGTTTAATATTTGAAAGATTCCTAAATCCTGAGAGAATATCCATGCCTGATATAGATATAGATTTCTGCGGTGAAGGAAGAGATGAGGTAATCAAATATGTAACGCAAAAGTACGGAGAAGATAAGGTCGCTCAGATTGGAACCTTTGGGACCATGTCCTCAAAAGCTGTTATAAAGGATGTTGGAAGGGTATTAGGATTTAATTTTGGTGATGTAAATAAAGTTACAAATTTAATACCTTCATTTAGAGGAAAAGTTTACAGTTTAGACGAGTGCTACAAGAAAATCAAAGAATTCAAGACGCTTGTTAATTCATCAGCACAATTTACAGAACTATTCAAATTGGGTTTAAAGCTGGAGAACTCAGTAAGGCACTCTTCTACTCATGCAGCAGGAGTTGTAATTTCAAATGAGTCCTTAGACAAGATGATACCCCTCTACAAGGGCTCCAAAGGTGAAACAGTTACGCAATATGATATGAACGCAGTTGAAGACTTAGGTTTTGTTAAATTTGATTTTTTAGGCCTCAAAACCTTAACCGTAATAAAGAAGGCAAAAGAATTTATTGCAAAAGATACTCCGGAAATAGAAGAATTACTAAAAAAGGCCGACTTGAATGACAAGAAAATTTTCAAATTACTTTCGACTGGTCAAACCCGTGGTCTTTTTCAAATTGAGTCTAGTGGAATGAAAGATCTTCTACAAAATCTAAAAGCTGATAAATTTGATGACTTGGTAGCCCTTCTTGCTCTTTATAGACCAGGACCTTTAGAGAGTGGAATGGTTGAAGATTATATTTTAAGAAAAAGCGGAAAAAGAAAAATAGATTACCCTACGCCAGAATTAGAGGAAATTTTAAAAGAAACTCACGGGCTCTTTGTATATCAAGAGCAGATAATGCAAACTGCATCGATTTTAGCCAGTTTTTCATTAGGAGATGCAGATCTGCTAAGAAGGGCAATGGGAAAGAAGAAAGCTTCAGAGATGCTAGCGCAAAAAGAAAAGTTCATGGATGGTACTAAAAAAAATAACATTCCCCAAAAGGTTGCTACAGACATATTTGATATAATGGAGAAATTTGCAGAATATTCATTTAATAAAAGTCATAGCACTGCCTACGCATATATAACTTTTCAAACCGCATTTTTAAAAACCTATTTCCCTTGCGAGTTCATGTCTGCACTAATGTCTTCAGAAATAAATTTATCTGAGAAGATTGTTTCTAATATTAGAGAATGTAAAGAGATGGCCATTGAAGTTCTCCCTCCAGATATTAACGAAAGTGGTTCTGGTTTTACTCCGCTAAAAAAATCAATACGTTTTGGCCTAAATGCAATAAAAAATATCGGTACTAATATTGTCAACAATATTATTCAAACTAGAGAGGAACTTAAAGTCTTTTCTAGCTTGTTTGAATTCTTATCCTTAATGGATTCACGAAAAATGAATAAAAAAAGTCTTGAAAGTCTAATAATGTCAGGGGCTCTTGATTGCTTTAACTACACAAGGTCAACACTTTTTGACAATTTAGATTTATTGTTGGGCTATGTTGGGCATAGGAGCAAAGAGAGAAATACTAACCAAGAGGCTTTGTTTTCATTAGAAGAAACTATTTCTGAACCTCAGCTTGTGATTAAGGATGAATGGTCCGACTTGGAGCTAAGTAGAAATGAAATCGAAACACTCGGCTATTCGATTAAGCTGAAGCCTTTAGAAATTGTAAAAGATGTATTATCTCAGATTAAGCACCAGACTATTGATAATATAAAGAGCAGTGAAAACAAAAGGATTGTAACAATTGCCGCTTTTATCACTTCTATTGAAGTTAAAACCTCAAAAAGAAATTCTAGCAAGTACGCTATAATTAATTTGGAAGATTCGACCAATATTATTGAAGCAGTAATCTTTAGTGGTGAGTTCGAAAAGCATGAATCAAAACTTCAAGTTGGAGCACCAATTCTTATAACAGGATCAGTTGAGAAGGATGAAGAAAACTTTAAGCTAATAATAAATTCATACAACGAAGTAGATTCAATCCGATTAATTTCAAACATTTCACTACCTGTTACGATTAACCTTCAAAAAGATCTTACGAAGAAAGAAACTATTGAGCTTAAAGAACTTTTTGATAAATTTCCGGGAGACAGTTCGATAGAAATCTATTATAGCTATGATGGAATAAAGGCTAATATCTCGATAGATGGTACAACTGTAAACAATTCCAAAGAGTTCCAGGAGGAGCTATCAAAGACAATTAATACTAGTTAGTTGTTCTCATTAAGTCCATCGAGTACGTTCTTAATTTCTTCAGGCTTATTCGTCGAAATAAATACTTCCTGATTAGAATTTCCTGAAGTAGCATTCAGCTTGCAACCGACCAAAATATCACCTAACCCTTGATAAATTTCACGCCCGTATGTCACCCTCAAGTTTTCGCCTTTTCCCTTACCAACCTTTATTGCTCCCGGGGTGATTAATTTAACTGAACCAATAGGCTCTAGAAATTTCTCAAGAAACTTATCAAGATTCTTGATTCTTGAATGTTTCTTCATAATCTTTCCCTTCCTGTATTTATTTACAGCCATTTAATTGAGCATCCTACCGGGAAAGTATCCCTAGGAACATAATCCTTATTCTTTATTCCCTCTTTCAAGTATTGGATCTTAACATCACCCTCATCTTCCCAATTGTCGTCTAACTTGCCTTTATAAATCAAGGACCTATCTTGGTTAAAAAGATAAAAATGTGGCGTGTGTGAGGCTCCATAGACCTTAGCTATTTCCTGGCTTGAATCTCTAAGATAGGGGAAATTATAGCCCACAGCAGAGCTTCTTTTTTTCATATTTTCAAAACTGTCTTCTGGGTACCTTGTATCATCATTCGAATTAATACCCACAAATTGAACTATATGATTAAGATCTTCTTGCATCTGAATAATCCTACTTTCGTAAGCATGAACATAAGGACAGTGATTACAGGTAAAAAAAACAACAATTTTTTTTTGTTTTCTTATTTTTTTAGTATCAAAATATGAATCATCAGCTCCCAATAGCCTAAAATCGATAAGTTTCTCCCCTAGCTCCAATTAACTATTCTCCAAATCATGAACAAATACTTTCTTTCTGAAGCCTGAATCAAATTGCACTAAAACAACATCTTCCAAACTATCTTCATTTTCCTCAATAATAGAGCCTGATCCAAACCTATAATGAAAAACTTTATCCCTATCTCTTTCAGACTCCGAGCTTCCCGAATAGTCTTTGTCGAGTCTAAGAATATTCTTTGATGAACTGATTTCTTC
>CAJIYY010000037.1 GCA_905181755.1 Candidatus Dadabacteria bacterium UBA1144 | reverse complement strand
TAAAGAGCTTGGATACAAAAAGATTTCAACTATCTTAATAATTTTCTTTATAACAAGCCTAACAGCTCTATACCTAATTGGATACATTGAACCAGGGACTAAGCTTAGCACTTCGGGTTTTGGAATCTACAAAGCAAACTTGTTAACTTTCTTTGATTCAAATGGCGGCTGGTCGAACTTGTTTTCTGATATTAGGTCGATAGAAGGAGAGCACGAAGGTTTTGCATTTCTTGGGTCAGGAGTCATTTTGTTAAGCATAGTAACAATCCTCCACATACTTTTTAAGAAAGTTAAGATAAATGTCTTATCTATTTATGGTTATAAACAGATACTCTTTGTGTCAATCTTACTTTTCATTCTTGCTCTTTCTAGTAATGTCCACTTTGGTGGATTTCATATTTTCTCTATAGATTTTCCAAAATTTATAGACAAGATTTTAGGTATTATTCGAGCATCTGGAAGAATGGTATGGGTTCCGTTCTATATTGCGTACATCACACTCTTTATAGGAATAAATTCTCTGAACAGAAAGAAGGTTTATAGATTAGTTATAGTTTTTTTCTTGTGTTTAAATATTGTTGATATGAACAAGATTTCAAACTTATTCACTTTGAAAACTGGAGATATTGAAAAAAATTACAAGGAAGTTTATTCAGGTCCTCAGCATGAGAAAGAATACGCTTACTGGAAAATGCAATGGAATTCGCCAATGAAGTCTGAAAAATGGAATAACTTCTCAAAAATGTACAATGAGATTAACTATATTTATCCGAAAAACAGGCCTAATAATTACTTTGTCTTAGCCCTCTATGCTGCCAAAAATAAAATGTCAGTAAATTTTGGATCTTTTTCTAGAGTCAAAAAACAAAAAGTTAAAGAGTTAATAAGTGAATTAGAGCTAACAGTTATGAATAGCACTTATGACAAGAAAATATTGTATTATTTTGACGACGAGAATGCCTGGCAAAATGCAAGGAAAAATATGCAAAAAGGAGACTTAGTAGAAATTGTGGATGGATTTAAGATTTTGGCCCCTGGATATTACATAAATTTAAACAAATAATCATGTTAATGCTAGAAAGAAATAGAAATATTGTTAATAAGTGGATATCCGATTATTTTTCTACAATCAAGTCTTCTAATGATCTTCAGAGAGCTATAAAATATGGTATCTCAAATGGTGGAAAACGACTTCGGCCGCACTTCATAATCGAGTTAAGCAAAATACTTGATATACCCCAATCCTCGTATAGGAATCTATCCCTGGGAATTGAGTTTATTCATTGCTATTCTTTAATACATGATGATTTACCATGCATGGACAATGATGATTATAGAAGAGGGAAGCTTTCTGTTCATAAGAAGTTTAGTGAATCTACAGCTATTCTTGCCGGGAACTCTATATTTTCAATGGCCCTTGAACTGATTCTAGACAAAAAAACTCACAAAGATGAAAAAATTAGATCTGATTTATCAAGAATGATTCTTAACTATTCTGGCCCTTCAGGATTAATGGAAGGGCAGTTTTATGATCTATATCATGAAAAAAAACCTGCTGGTAAGCAAAAGATATTAAATACTTATGGGCTTAAAACCTCTAAACTATTTGAGCTATCTATGGCCCTGCCCTTTATACTTAAAAAGAGAAGAAAAAAAGAAATAGAAGCGGCTAAACTATATGGAAGAAATTTTGGGCTTATATACCAAATTGCAGATGATTTCTCTGATCTCGATAAGAACTTCAAAGAAACTGGTAAACTAACACGCAAAGATAAGGGGAAAGGAAAAAAAACACTTGTCAGCAAAATTGGAAGAAAAGCTGCTTTAGGTTTATGTGACAAATTGGCAGAAGAAGCTACTAGTAGAGGGTCAATTTTTAATAACAACAAGTACTCGTTTAAAGAAATGATTTTAAATATTACAAAAAGAGTAAATAGTTAGAACATCATCCTACTTATCCAAATACGGTATTAAAATTTTGTATCCATCAACTTCATCCATAAAAATATCAGATTCATTTAAATTTAATTCTAGCAAGGAATTCCATAGTTCATCATCTTGTATAACATAAAGTGTATTTTTGGGATAGTCTCCGGTATTAAAATCTCGCATCATGACCCTGTTGAGCTTCTCTTCTGTTGTATGATTAATCCTTGAGAAATATCCAAAGTTTGTAGACATACCATTTTCTGAAGCAAAAAAAGCCATCCTTGTATAATCTTTAGGCTTATTGACCAAGGGATATATATTAATTTTTTTATATTTCCCTACTACCTTCAACCAAACCTCATCCTTTAACCTTATATTATTAAGACTGGACCGAAATTCTGAAGTTGAAGACAACTCGTTTCTGAATATCTTGATTATATTTGAGCTATCTGCTATTTGAACTAGCAATAGCAAAGAAAGGATTAGTACTACACTTTTAGATTTTACTATTTCACTTGTCCTAACAAGCAAGAAGAAGTAGACAAGATAAAAGAAAACCCAGCTGAACCTACCAGAGGCTCTAAATACTTTAACAACTGGCTCCAGGAGCTCTGGAACATCATAGCTAAAAATTCTTTGACTACCCAAGAAGTCTACGTTGCCAAGAAGGAATATGTTGTTTGAGAAGGAATAGAATAATAATATTATAGAAATGGATATTATAGGAATATGTAATTTCATATTTGAGAATAATTTTGAATTGGGACGGATCTTTGGTTGAACTAATAATACTGTCAATATTATCAATATGAATATCATTCCTATCCCAAGGAAGGCAAATCCTTCAACCTCTTTTACAAATAAAACTGAGGATGAAAATAAACTTTCAAAAATTAGCGAATAAAAACCTGTTATTGAAGATGGATTAAAAAAGCTAAGGATGCTCATTCCGTAGATATCAAAACCACCTTCCTTAATTCCTTTACCGATAGAGAAT
>CAJIYY010000036.1 GCA_905181755.1 Candidatus Dadabacteria bacterium UBA1144 | reverse complement strand
TCTAGATATGAAGTTTCTTTAATTGTATTATCCTGAGGCTCGATTTTATTATAAATAGTGAGGATTGAAGTACCGACTGACAAGTTTCCATAAAGAGCCTTCATGACAGGTTGAATCAAATATCTGAGCCCCTTCTTGGCTTCATAGTCCCCCCATTGTTCGAGAGGATGTTGATCAGGAAGAATTAAATCAGATAGTTCCGATGTTTCATCTAATGAAGAAGAGAAACTTACTTTATATGAAATCTTTTCTAAAGCCTTGCGAATTTCTAGTGATTCCGGCAAAGAATAAGCTGGGTTCGCATTGTGAGTTATCAACAAATCGATATTACCTGCCAAAGCTTCTTCTCTAAACTTAAGCATTTCAGAATAACTCGAAGCTTCTGAAAGCAAATAATGATTATCAAAATCATATTTATCCAAATTGTCAGTAATATGGTTTAGTATATTAACGGCGATTACAGTCTTAAGCTGGTCCTCTCCTGTAGAGGAAATTCCTCCTGCGAGTGCTATAGAAGAACTTGAATTAACAAAATCATTCGCTATTTTTTCAATTGATTCAGTCGAAATACCAGTAAGTGTACTTGTTTTTTCAAGAGTAAAATCTGACAAATTAGTAAAAGTTTTAGGAATCGTATTCTTATTAAGTCTATTTATTTTAATATAGTTTATGATCCCTAGCGCCAGATAAAGATTAGTTGAAGGCTTAATAGGAACCCACTCGTCTGCCTTTGCTCCAGTTAAAGTAAGTTTTGGTTCAATCTGAACAAATTTACCCTTAGAGCCATTTTTAAGTGAGTGCATCTTTGCAAACTTTGCGCTGTACTCGTTTGGAGACAACCAAGTTTCTAGGAAATCTACTCCAAAACTTAGCAGGTAATCTGCTTCATCAATTTTGTATGTAGGTATGAGTCTTTTCCCAAATGAAACTTCGTTAGCATTAGCTATATGCTCAAAAGAGAAGGTTTCATACTTGATTCTCTTGGCACCAATCTTATCAGAAAAACGATTTAAGAGCTTGTCTAATGTTCCAGTTGTGTTGTCAGTTATTATGTAAGTGTTTTGACTTTTTTCATTTAATTTTTTCGCAAATATATCTAGAGCTGAACCCCATGAAACGGGTGAGAGGTCCCCCCTATTGTTTCTAAAAAGTGGTTGCTTAATCCTATCGGGGTCATAGAGACCTTGTAAGGATGCTTGGGTCTCAGAAGAAACTCCACTATTTGAGACTGGATCCAGTGGATTGCCAGAAATAAATATTGCTCTACCCTCTCTCACTTTAACAACTACTGAAGCACCCACAGGAGAATAAGGCAAGGCGGTTGAATAATAATTTGGTATACCCGGAATCGCATCATCTGGTGGAATAGCGTAAGAAACTAACTTATCTAAAGGTTCTGGTGAGCAGCCAGAAGATACAACTGCAGCTCCACCTATAGCCGTCAAAGCTTTTAGAAAATCTCTTCTATTTAATATTCCTTTCTTTTCTTTCTTTACACTCATAATTTACTCAGTATCTCTTAGTTAATAATGACAAGTAGAACAGTCTTTCAACCAAGCAACCTCCTTATTAATATTAATTAATTTTTCTTTTCCTGTGTCAGATTTATGCTGGTCACCTAATTTCCTATCAAAATCTTTATATAACAACCTAGATTGAATTCTACCTGTGTGAGACATAATTCGCTTATCGTGATCGCTCATCTTCGATATGTTAGTATGTTTCTTCTCTAGATCTTCGAATTTCTTGCTCAACTTCTCTTCATGACAACTTATGCACCAGCCCATTTGTATCTTAACGATTGGTTTTGGTATATCAACATTTTCGACCTCTCCATGGCAAGTTTTACATTCCAAGCCGTATCTTATATGTGGCTTATGCGGAAACTTGGCATGCTCAGGCACATAGTGATAATTCACCCATGTTATTGATTCTTTTCTATCCCAATAACCTGTTAATTTTTTTATTTCATTTTCAAAATTAATTCTCTTTCTTCCATCATAAAGATAATTCGTAGGGTCTATTGATTCATCTTTGAATTTATAGATTCTTTTAGGATCTTTTGAATCATACTTGCCATCAACGTACTTGTGACAACCCATACATTCCATAACCGAGGGAATACCAGGCTGTGAGGATTTTGCAACATAGGCATGACAATAAGTACAAGGGATCTCATTAACACCTGCATGAATTTTATGACTAAAAGCGATTGGCTGATGAGGTTCATAGTCTTTTACAAAAGCAAAGTATGTAATTATAATGGTGGCTATAAAGGCTAATATTGTAACAATTGTGAGCTTCTTCGACAACTTTATAATTCCTCTATGATAATCTGATTGTGGGGACTGATAAAAATGATATCATAGTCAAAATGACTGTCAATTGGCGTATTTTCTCAAAAGTATTTTAAATTTATTTTTACATTTTTTTAAAAAATCTACTTGACTAAAGTGGCCCCCTAAACTGGGTGAAAAAAAACTTTTCAATTTGAAATTGCCTGATTTTAAGATGTTTTTTGATATAAGTGGGACAACTCCTAAGATTTTAATCTTTCTGTTATTAATAAGTATAGGGTTGTGAATCTCAGATATATTGGGTCTTTTGGGATAAAAATTCAAAATAACACCTTCAAAGATAATTTTCCTTGAACTAAGAGCCTCAAGAGACATAAAAGTGTGATTCAAAGTTCCAAGAAAAGGGGTAGCGACAAGAATGACCTTTGCT
>CAJIYY010000035.1 GCA_905181755.1 Candidatus Dadabacteria bacterium UBA1144 | reverse complement strand
GGACAAAAAGTAAATCCAATATCTCTAAGAATAGGAATTACCAGAGTATGGAATTCAAATTGGTTTGTTGCAAACAAAGAAAGGTATAAAACTTTTCTTCATGAAGACTTAAAAATTAGAACTTTTATAAAAAAGAACTTTTTCCAATCTGGAATATCTAAAATTGAGATAGAAAGATCATCTAATGATAAAGTTCGTTTAATAATTTTTTGCTCAAAGCCTGGCTTATTGATAGGAAGGAAGGGTGCCGATATAGATCTATTAAGAAAAAATCTATCAAAGCTAGTTAGTAAAGAAATATTTATTGATATTAAAGAAATTAAAAGACCAGAAGTTGATTCACAACTAGTAGCTGAGAACATTGGGCTACAACTCGAAAGAAGGGTTGCATATAGAAGGGCAATGAAAAGAAGTCTAACATCTGCTTTAAGGCTCGGAGCTATTGGCATTAAGATAATGGTTTCTGGAAGGTTAAATGGAGCAGAAATTGCAAGAAGTGAATGGTATAGAGAAGGTAGGGTACCATTGAGCACGCTAAGAGCTGACATTGACTATGGATTTGCTGAAGCACTTACTACTTATGGAAAGATTGGTATAAAGGTATGGATTTTTAAAGGTGAAGTGTTGAGGAAAAAGAAAATAAAGGGAGTTACAGATGCTGCAGCCTAAGAAAAGTAAGTACAGAAAACAACACAAAGGTAGAGTAAGAGGTGTAGCAACCAAATGTAATAAAGTTTCATTTGGGGAATTCGGATTACAGTCTCTTGATTTTGCTAGAATAACTGGAAGACAAATTGAATCCGCAAGGATTGCTATAAATAGAAGTGTTAAGCGTGGAGCTAAGCTTTGGATAAGGATATTCCCTCACAAGCCTGTTTCAAAGAAGCCAGCTGAAGTAAGAATGGGTAAAGGTAAGGGTGATATTGATAGATATGTAGCACCTATCAAAAAGGGAACCATGATATATGAAATAGCTGGAGTTGATGAAGATCTGGCGAGAGAAGCACTAAGACTGGCATCAAACAAATTGCCTGTTAGAACAAGATTTGTGGTAAGAACAAGAGGACAGTTGATATGATTAATTATAAAGATATTAAAAAACTAGATACAGTTGAGATAGAAAATAAAATTAAAGAATTAAAAGATTCTCTTCTTAAGGCTAAGATTAGTAAACTGAATCAAGGGGATTTCGATACTAATACTTATACGAAGATTAAAAAAGATATAGCAAGATGTATGACCGAAGTAAATCTAAGGGTAAAGGAATAGGAAATGGCTAGAGGACGAATGAGAACAGTTAAGGGTATTGTGATTAAGAATTCAACATTAAAAACTTTAATGATTCAGGTAGAAACAAGAAGTAAGAATAAAAAATATAGTAAAGTTTCTATTCTTAAGAAGAAATTGCCAGTTCATGATGAAAAAATGATAGCTGAAGTTGGAGATATTATAGAAGCCGTTGAGACGAAGCCTATTAGTAAAACAAAAAGATGGAATTTGATTAAAGTTGTAGAGAAAGGAGTTAATCAATGATTCAACCAGAAACACAATTAATTTCTGCTGATAATTCAGGTGCAAAGAAATTGAACGTTATAAGACTTAAGGGCGGATCCTATAGAAGATATGCAAGTATTGGGGATGTAGTTACGGTTTCGATTAGGGCTGCTATACCTAATTCAAAAGTTGAGAAAGGAAAAATTTTCCAGGCTGTAATAGTTAGGACAAAGAAAGAAATTAGAAGAGTCGATGGGTCTTATATTAGATTTGATGATAACGCTGCAGTCTTAATAAATAAAGATAATCAGCCAGTAGGAACAAGGATTTTTGGACCTGTAGCAAGAGAATTAAGAAATAGAGGCTTTATGAAAATAGTTTCATTAGCACCGGAGGTTCTTTAAATGTCAGAAATCAAGTTAAAAGCAAAAAAAGGGCTTAATGCGAAAATCATTGCTGGAAAGTATAAAGGCCAGGTTGGTAAAATTACAAGTGTGTCTGCGAAATTGGGAAAAGTAACTATTGAGAATATAAATATTGCCAAGAAACATGTAAAGCCAACTCAGCAAAACCCAAGTGGTGGAATTGTGAATAAAGAGAAAGGTATTCATATATCAAATATAAAGGTGATAGGAAATGTCTAGTATTAAAGAAATTTATAATGATTCAATCCCTACAATTATGTCTTCATTGAAACTGGAAAATAAAATGGAAGTTCCTAAAATTGTAAAAGTAGTATTAAATATGGGACTTGGAAGTATTTCAGATGGTGGCAAGGATACTAAAATTATAGACGAAGCTTGTAATGAGCTAACATTGATTGCAGGTCAGAAGGCTGTTATTACAAAAGCAAAAAAATCAGAAGCTGGTTTTAAATTAAGAGAGGGATATCCTATTGGGTCAAGAGTAACTTTAAGAGGAGAGAGAATGTATCAATTCATCTCTAAATTAGTTAATTTGGCACTTCCAAGAGTAAGAGATTTTAGAGGTATTTCGAATAAGGCATTTGATAAAAGTGGAAATTACAATTTAGGTATTCAGGATCACTTAGTTTTTCCTGAAATTGATCCTACTATGTCAACTAAAGTTAAGGGGCTGAATATTACAATAGTTACAACAGCTATTAATGATGAACAGTCTAAGCTTTTGTTAGAAAAATTAGGATTTCCATTCAGACGTTAGGGAGAATATTAAAATGGCAAAAAAATCAATGATTGTTAAAGCAAATAAGAAACAGAAATTTAAAGTGAGAGAGTATAATAGATGTCCTCTAACAGGAAGAGCTAGAGGTTTCATTAGAAAATTTGGTATGAGTAGAAATGCATTTAGAAAATTAGCGAGTGAAGGCTTAATACCAGGAGTTAGAAAGGCTAGCTTGTAGTCAGAGGAAAAAATTATGGTTATAGATCCAATATCAGATATGTTAACAAGAATTAGAAATGCAATTAATGCGAAGCATAAGATTGTAGAGATACCTAGTTCTAAATTTAAGTTAGAAATTGCAAGAATCCTAGTTGAAGAAGGTTTTATTGTTTCATTTGATAAGACATCTAAAGACAAGTTTCCATTTATTAAAATTAATTTAAAATATGGAAAAGATAATAGAACATCTGTTATAAAAGAACTTAAAAGAATAAGCAAGCCTGGACTAAGGGTCTATGTTAATAAAACCGAAATTCCTAGAATCCTTGGTGGATTGGGAACATCGATTGTTTCAACATCAAAAGGTGTTATGACAGGAAGTAAAGCAAGAGAAATAGGAGTTGGTGGAGAAATACTTTGCAGTATTTTATAAAGGTGTAACTATGTCTAGAATAGGAAACAAGGAAATTAATTATAGTAGCGATGTTCAAGTAACTTTTACGGATAATCTCGTTAAAGTGACTGGACCTAAGGGCGCTTTAGAAAGGACAATTCCTCTCGGGATTTCATTGAATATAGAGCCTGGTAAAATTAATGTTAAAAGAGAAAGTGAAGAAAAAAAAATCAAAGCATTTCATGGTCTTACAAGATCCCTTTTGAATAATATGGTAATTGGAGTTAAAGATGGATTCGAGAAATCTTTAGATATTATAGGTACTGGTTACAAGTGTGATATAAAGTCTAAGAATGAATTAGTTCTAAATCTTGGCTATTCAAATCCAATCAATTTTGATTTACCCGATTCAATAAATGCTGA
>CAJIYY010000034.1 GCA_905181755.1 Candidatus Dadabacteria bacterium UBA1144 | reverse complement strand
ATAGATTGTTTGTCATGTTGAATAAGAATGACTTAGAATTTTTATCCTCTCTGGGGATTACTAAAAAAGAAATTGATTCTCAAATTGATTTACTTTTAGGTAAAACTAAAATAAAAACTCTCAAATTAATGAGGCCTTGTGTTGAAGGCGATGGGATAATCTCTCCAAACGAAGTAGAAAAACTTAATGTAGATTCGGGCTCTATAATGTCCGAGCTTCTTATTTCAAGGTTTATACCGGCTTCTGGTTCAGCAACAAGAATGTTTGCCTTAGACCGATTTAAAGAAGAATTTTTTGCCAAACTTCACCTTTTGCCTTTCTATTCAAAGATTTTGGATTATTCCGATAAGAATGAGGCTGAATTAAATACAATTATTAAGAATAAAGACATTGAAGCTTTGAAAGAAATACTAACTTCAGAAGACTTAATAAATTTTTCTCGTCAACCTAAGGGACTTATAGATTTTCACTTATTTGATGGGTTACCTATCTCGCCTGTAGAAGAATTTGTTCTAAATTCAATAGATGATATTACAAATTCTAAGATATATTTCACTGTACAGGAAGGTTTAGAAGAAGATATCCGTTTTAAAATTAACAAATCCCCTTTTTTAAAAAAGTCTGATCCAGAATCTTTATATGGGCTAATGATTCAATCCAAGTCGACTAATAGCTTATGCTTAGATGATGAAGGTGAGTTGTTAAGAAACGAGAATGGAGATATTTACACTCATCCTTCTGGTCACGGTGCTCTGTTGGATATTCTAAATGACGTTAATTCTGACTTTGTATTTATTAACAATATCGATAATATTTCCTCTAAAACAAGACTTCTAAGATATGAGGTGTCAGAATTTTTATATAAAATTGCCCATAGTACTAAGAAAAGGTTTGATCTATTGTTGGAAACTTTTAATGAGAGAAATTATGAACTACTTGAGCCATCAATTGCGCAGCTTGAAAATTCCTTGCCCACTCAGTTTAAGAGTAAACCTTTAGATAAAAAGGTTGATCTTATTATTCAAATGCTTAATAAGCCTATTAGAGTCTGTGGCGTTGTTAGAGATGAGAAAGCCTCCGGAGGAAAGCCTTTCTGGGTGCATGACGGTAACTCAGAATCGGTTCAAATTGTGGAAGAATCCCAGATCAATTTAAATGATGAAAATCAAAAGAATATTTGGGACAATTGTGGATACTTTAATCCAGTAGAGATGATATGCAGTACCAAAGATTATATGGGAAAGAAGTTCGACCTTAGGGAATTTGCGGAAGAAGGATTAAAGATTAGGGTTCAGAAGAGTGTTTTAGGTAAAGAATGTTCTTTTATTGAGCTACCAGGTCTATGGAATGGCTCTATGCATTATTGGCATACAACCTTTGTAGAGATCCCTTTAGAGACTTTTACACCAGTTAAAAATTTTACAGATTTATTTTTACCAATTCATCAGCCATAATAGTAGCTTATGGAGAGATGGGTGAGTGGTTTAAACCAGCTGATTGCTAATCAGCCGTACGGAGTAAATCCGTACCGGGGGTTCGAATCCCCCTCTCTCCGAGCTAAAATGCGCCTGTAGCTCAGTTGGATTAGAGTGCCAGATTACGGCTCTGGAGGTCGAGGGTTCGAGTCCTTCCAGGCGCGTTTATTTATTTTTTGCTAAATTCTTTACAACTTTTCTTGCATGTTTAATAGACTTCATGTACCAATCAAATCTAAGGTCAGATTTTTCTTTTTCAGTAAGATTAGTTAGCTTGTTTTGCTTTTTTGCATCAATTATAAGTTGGTTCATTACAATTGCACATGAAACTGAAATATTATAGCTTTCATTGAATCCATGCATTGGGATGCTTACCAAAGAATCAGATTCTTGTATTATATCGTTACTAAGTCCTTTTTCTTCATTTCCAAAAGCAATAATCATTTTTTTAGTAATTTTGAGACTATTCACATTTATTGATTTTTCTTTTGTCGGAGGAACTGTCGATATAATCTTAAATCCTTGATTTTTGAGTGATCGAATATATTCCTTTTTAGAAGTAGCCTTATCTTTAATTTTTAAGGTTATCCACTTTTCTGATCCAAGAGAAACTCCTTTTGCTAGAATCACCTTGTTATAATCTTGAATTATATAGATGTTTTGAATTCCTAAATTGTCACATGTTCTTAGGACCGCGCTTATATTGTGACTTTGATAAATATCTTCGAGTAAGATAGATATACCCTTAGTTCTCTGTGATAGAACTTTATCTATCCTACTTTTTCTGTCAGTAGTTAAGAGTGGCGCTAGTTCTTTTATTGATATTTTTTTCATTATTTATTTTCTTATCATTAAACCTAAGATATCATATTTAATTATAAATTTATGAATGATAAAAACAAAAATAAAATATTAGTAACTGGAGACAGACCAACGGGCAATCTTCATTTGGGCCACTATGTCGGTACTCTTCAAAACAGAATAGAGCTTCAGGATTCATATAATTGTTTTTTCCTCATTGCTGACTTGCATATGCTGACTACCCATCAAGATAAGGTCGGAGACTTAAAAGAAAACATAGTGGAGTTAGTAATTGATTGGATGTCCGTGGGTCTTGACCCGAAAAAATCATGCTTCTATCTCCAATCCATGATTCCTGAAATTTCTGAGTTAGCGGTTCTTTTGTCTATGTTATGCTCAGTTCCTAGGATTCAACGTATTCCTACTTTAAAAGAAAAGATAACCGCAATGAATTTAAATGATAACTACTCACTTGGGCTTCTTTCTTACCCTGTGCTAATGGCATCGGATATCCTTGCCTTCAACGCTTCTACTGTTCCTGTAGGTGAAGACCAGCTTAGCCATGTTGAACTAACTAGAGAAATAGCTAGACGCTTTAATTCAACTTATAAAGAAATTTTATTAGAGCCTGAGCCGCTGATTAGTAAGAATTCAAGGCTTGTAGGGACCGATGGTCAAGGTAAGATGAGTAAATCTTTAAATAACTCAATTTATTTATGTGACTCAGAATCTGTAGTAAAGAAAAAAGTAATGAAAATGTTTACTGACCCAAATAGAACAAGTGCTGATATACCTGGAAAAGTTGAAGGAAATCCTGTTTTTATTTATCACGATATATTTAATGACAATAAAGAAGAGCTGCTGGATTTTAAGGAAAGGTATTCTAAGGGAAAGATAGGAGACGTTGAAGTGAAGACTTCTTTAGTACGATCTATAAATAATTTCCTAGATCCTATTAGGGAAAAGAGAATGGAAATACTCAAGAATAAAGAAGAGATATTAGATATAATTATTGAAGGATCCAAGAAAGCCAGGGAAATAACAAAAATTAATCTTGAGCTTATTAAAGAGGCAATGAGCCTTAAATTAAAATAAGGAGTATTTTATGAGTTATTCAGACCCACTACCAATAGGAGTTATTCCTGAAGATATAAACTTTAAACCTAAAAGAATGAAAGCATGGGTTATAAGGAAGGATAGACATGGAGAGCCTACGAAGTCTTTCCAAGAAGAAGAGCTACCTGTTCCGGAATGTGGACCAAACGATGTGCTAGTTTTAGTAGTAGCTACAGGTGTAAACTTTAATGGGGTTTGGGCAGGATTAGGAGAGCCTATCTCGGTTCTTGATATTCACAAGGAAGAGCTTCACGTTGCAGGAAGTGATTGCTCAGGAATTGTTTGGGATATTGGCTCTAATGTTAAAAGTTGGAAAAAGGGTGATGAAGTTATAATTCATTGCGGAGTTGAGAGTGAGGAGCCTCATTCAA
>CAJIYY010000033.1 GCA_905181755.1 Candidatus Dadabacteria bacterium UBA1144 | reverse complement strand
TACCGAAACCATAGATGTGGATATGGAAATTGGTTTTGATAGTGTTAATAGTGATCTTATCAATGATATTAAGAAGATTGAGCCTTTTGGTAAGAACAATGAGGTACCAGTTTTTTTAACATCCAATTTGGAAGTAAAAAGCGCGGAGACTTTAAAGGAGGGTAAACACTTAAGGCTTCTCCTCAGTCTTGATAATCAGACTAGGAAAGGAATATGGTTTAATTATAGTAAGGATATTCTTAAAGGCCAAAAAGTTGATATTTTATTAAATCAGAAGGTTAACGTGGTGTACACCATACAAAAGGACACCTATAAAGGAAATACTAATATAACTTTAATGATTAGAGATATCACCACTGCTTGACATTAAACATTTTAAGTTAAATAATCACATAAAAAAGAGGTATTATATGAGCATTTTTAAAACACTAACCATTTTTGTAGCTATTATATTCGTGGGGTCAACTATCTTCTCAACAGCTAAAGAAGTTCGTGAAGATGATTATTCTTCTTCTGAACCGAGTGCTGAAGTTGTAAAACAAGAAGTTAAAGAAAAGAGAAAATTTGATTACAATAAAACCTACGGTCCATCACCGGTCTTTACAATAGGGGGCGGCGGTTCATTTAGTCCTGGTGGTTGGGGTTTGACAACTAGACTGGATTTGCCATATAAGGATGATTTATATATAGGGCCAGTTGTCCAATTCGCAAAAGGCGATGATGAAACTTTAATGGGTGTTACAGGAAATGTTAAAAAATTATTACCAAGCACAGATGCTAAGATTGTCCCATCTATAGAGGCGGGCTTGGGAGTTTTGATTGATGATACTAAAAATGATAATGATGACAATAGCTCATCAATGCTTACAGTAATAGGAGCAGGTGTGGATTATGTCCTGTCTGACAATGTTAGCGTTGGCGCTCATGGATACATTAACAATAGCTTTGATTTAGGCCATAAAGAGTTCTTTTTTACAGCGTTAGTGGGGTTAAACATAAGACTATATTAAATTTAGCCTTGGGCTAACAAAATGGCTAATTCTAAATCAAATAATATTATAATATTAGGCGCAGGCTCTACTGGGGGCTTTTTAGCTGAAGAGCTTTCTTCAGAGAACGACGTCACATTGATTGACAGAGACGTTAATAAAATTAATCAAATTCAAACCAAGAACAAGTTGGATATTAAGACAATATGTGCAGATTCTGCAGATTTAAATATTTTTGAGGAAATTGATTTGAAATCTGTAGATTTCTTTATAGCTTGCACTAATGACGACAAGTTAAATCTCTTGACTGCGATGTATTTTGAATCTATACCAGGGATACAAACCCTTGTAGTCTTAAAGAACAATAAGTATAAGGATTATCCTGGTAAACTCGGTTTCCCAGAAATTAAGACTTTTTATCACGGAGATATTGTTTCAGAGAAGATCATGAATTTATTTGAAACTCCATATTCATGGGAAACAGATAAAATAGCTGATTCGAGGATACTTTTCTTAAAAATTAAAATTGATGAAACTAGCCCATTAATTGGTAAATCTATTTATTCGCTTAACAAAGATGGTTTGAATAGGTGGAAGTTCCTTGCTGTTACTGAGGATCCTAGTAATCAAAAACTGAACTTTGTTAAATCTAATACTCCAAGTACAAGATTAAAGAAAGATGACATAGTTCTTGCTGTTGTTGGACTTGAGTCTGAAACAGAGTTTGAGCAAACTTATTTTTCTACAGATAATTTAGAGTTGCGAAATATCTTTATTGTCGGTGGAAGCTATATTGCTTCTAATGTAGCGAAAAGATTAGTAAGGAAGAAGTGCAATGTAAAGCTAATAGTCTCTGATAAGGCTAGAGCAAGAGAGCTATCTGAGGAGCTTAGTGATGTACAGATAATCTTAGGTGAGCCTACGAATGAAGATTTACTTAAAGATAATGGAGTAGGTAAAGATTGTGATTATTTCTTAGCTTTGACAGATGATGATGAGATTAACGTTTTGAGCGCTTTGCTCTCGAATAAACTTAAGGCAAAGAATTCATTGGTTGTATATTCAAAGTCTGAATACCAAAATGTAATTAATAGTATTGGGGCAGAAAGAGAAATAAATACAAAATATTCAATCTCTGGTGAAATAAATTCATATATAATGAGAAAAAGCTATTCACATGAGACAATTGTTGATGAAAATACTAAGATATTTGAATTTAAAGCAAAGGAAGACTTGGCAGTTGAAAAGATTTCCTCGGATATCTCACTAGCCTTTGTAATACGAAATACTAAAGATGGGAGCTTGATTCTTGATCCTGAAGATGGCATCGCAATTAAGGGTGATTATGTAATTGCGGTTACTTTAAATTCTGATGCCGAAAAAAGCTTAGAGTCTAAAATCTTAAAATGAATTTAAAGAAATCTACTTATCTAGTCGGTAAATTTATAACCTATTTTGGCTTATTTCTCTTGGTACCCTTGGTTGTCTTCTTCTTTCCGAATAATACAACAGGTCAGATTGTCCCATTATATCCTCAAGCCTTTCCATTTGTTGTGTCTTCTTTTATAGCTTTGCTTCTTGGCTTCATTGTAAAGAATTTTTCTTATGACCCAGATTTAATTAAAACTGACTTGAGTAGAAAGGATGGCTTTTTTCTGGCTTCTTTAATTTGGCTGGTTGCCGGGTTACTAGGATCTTTTCCTTATATTTTTTCCTCAATTGATTTCTTTGGTTTCGTAGTGGATCCAATATTTAAAAATAGTATCATTGTGAATTCAATATTTGAATCTGTATCCGGTATTACCACTACGGGGGCTACATCCTTCAGTCCTTTCCCTGAAGTTCAGAACCACCAATTTTTAATCTTTTGGCGTTCATTGTCCCAGTGGTTAGGGGGAATAGGAATTATACTTTTAGTTTTGGTAGTTTTTCCAAGAATTTCTGTTGGTGTAATGCAGATTGCAACAGACCAAGAGGGGTCAGGTCCCCAGAAGGAAAGAATTACTCCGCGACTTTATGAAACGGGTATAACACTTTTATATATATATGTTGGACTAACTGTGACTTTGGTTTCGCTACTATTTGGTCTTTCTGATCTTAACTTGTACGACTCCATAGTCCATGCTTTAAGCACCGTGTCCTCTGGTGGATTTTCTAGCTATCCTCTTAATATACAGTCCTTAGACAGTGTATTAATTGAATCAATCATTGTCTTGTTTATGTTTCTGTCCGGTATTAGTTTTGCTATTTTTTACTTTTTAATTAGCGGTAATTATCGTAAAATCATTGAGAATTCTGAATTTAAAGCCTATGTCATTATCAATTTAATAATAATAATACTGATAGTATTCACTCTTAATAAATTTTATGATTTTGATTCAATTTATCAATCCTTAAGGTATGGTATTTTTCAGTCTATTTCTATAACTACTGGAACAGGCTTTACCTCTTTTAATTTTGATCTCTGGCCTAAGCATACAAAAATTATTTTATTGGCTTTTATGGTACTTGGAGGTTGCTCAGGCTCTACGACTGGTGGAGTAAAAATAATAAGGCTATTGATTGTTTTCAAGAGAATACTTCTAGAAATAAAAAGAAGAGTAAGTCCCAATATAGTGTCCACGGTAAAAATAAATGGAAAATCAGTCGAAGAAGAAATTGTATCTGGCGTACTTAGTTTTATGGTTCTCTACGCGGGAATTTGTACAGCAGCTCCTTTATTGATAATGATTCTTGAAACTAATGTGAGCGCTCTTACAGCCTTTTCTGCTGTATTAAGCTGTATTACTAATGTTGGACCAGGATTCTCGCAGGTTAATCCACATGGAGATTATGCATTTTTTTCATCTGGCTCTAAAATGTTACTTTCTTTTCTTATGATTTTAGGAAGATTAGAAATCTTTACTATATTCGCCCTACTAATTCCTTCATTTTGGAAAAAATATTAAAATATTTGTGTTAATATTTCTTTGTAAATGCTGAAGTTAAAACCTAGAACATTGTTAATTGGAAATTTTGATGGAGTTCACCTTGGCCACCAGTTTTTAATAGAGTTCGCGAAGAAGATAGCTAGGGAATCTGATACAGAATTATCTATACTAACTTTCAAGCCTCACCCTCGTGAGGTAATTCTAAACAAGAAAGTTGACTTGATTCTCCCATATTTTGAAAAAATAAAAATGTTAAAAAGTTTCTCTGTGAACAGTATAGATGAAATTGGATTTAATAAAGAAATTTCAAAAATGAGTCCAAACGATTTTATTTCAAAGTTTTTGGAGGCATCTGGCGCCGTCAACATTATTGTTGGAAAAGACTTTAAGTTTGGGATTCATGCCTCTGGGAATGTTGATACTTTAGTTTCTTACAAGAAGTCTCTTTTTAAGGTGCATGCAATAGAAATAGAGCATATTGTAGATAAAAGAATAAGCTCTAGCTTAATTAAAGAATTCTTAAGCCAAGGCTGTATTTGCGAAGTTAATAGATTTTTAGGAAGGAACTACTATATAAAAGGTGAAGTTGTAGAAGGTGAGAAGAGAGGAAGACAGATTGGATTTCCTACTACTAATTTAAAAACCGAGTGGAATCTTCTACCTAAAGAGGGAGTTTATGTAACTTATATTTTTGTAAATGGGAAAAGGTATGACGGAATAACTAATATCGGCTACAGACCCACATTTGGCAAAAAGGATTTGTTAATTGAGTCCCATCTTTTTGATTTTAATGAGTTTATTTATGGACTTGAAATTAAGATAGAATTTCTTAAACGTATTAGAAGCGAAAAAAAGTTTGATAGTGTTGAAGAACTTATAGAGAATATAAAGAAAGATGTTGAATTTGCAAAAAAATATTTAATGAGGAAACTGCTTCATGATTAAAGGCGATACTAAAGTTTATTCTGTTATTGGAAATCCTGTAAAACACAGCAAGTCTCCCAATATGCACAATGCTGCTTTTAAAGCTCTTGGAATAAATGGATGTTACGTTGCACTCGAGCCAGCGCACTCTGATCTTGATAAGATTTGCTCGCTAATTAGGACGGGGGTAATTTCAGGCTCTAATGTTACGATTCCCTTTAAAGAGTCAGTTGTTGAATTTGTTGACATCTTAACTGAAGAGGCATCAAAGATAGGATCTGTTAATACTTTGTATTCTAAAGATGGAAAATTAGTTGGTCACAATACTGATGGCTTAGGGTTTGAGAAATCTTTATTTACTGATTTTGGGTTTGAACCTGATGGTAAAAAAGCTGTTGTCCTTGGGGCGGGCGGTGCATCAAAAGCAGTTACAGCTAAGCTTTGTCAGGCAGGACTAGAATCATTGCACATTTTCGATATAGACAAAGATAGAGCTAGAGAACTGAAGGGGCATATTGAGAAATTTGCTTATAATGCTTCAGTTGAATTGTTGAATCCAGAACAGGTAGATTCCTTCTCTGAGAATAGCGACTTAATTGTTAACTGCACTCCTATAGGTATGAGTGAAGATGACCCCTTGTTAGTTTCCAAGGATGTTTTTTCGCAGAATCAGTATATTTATGACTTAGTATATACGCCCGCATTGACGAAGTTGTTAAGAGCTGCGCAAGAATCTGGAGCTAAAACTTTAAATGGAATGGACATGCTCGCTTATCAAGGTGCAGAAAGTTTTAGTGTTTGGGAAGGTGTTGAGCCACCATATGAGATAATGAAAAGGGAATTGGCAAATGGATAAATATAGTTGCTGGTTTCAAAGTATAGAGAATCCTGAATATAAATATAATATTGAAGATGTTATATACCGATGTTCGAAGACAGGTAGCTTGTTGGAAGTCGAACATGATATTGAGGAGCTAAAGAAGAACCCTCCAGAATATTGGAAAGAATTATTTGATTCACGCTATAGAAGACAAAGTTGGCCATATGGAAGTGGAGTATGGGGAAAGAAAGAATGGGTAGTTCCCTTTATTGAGGATAAGAATATTGTTTCGATGTACGAAGGTGGGACAAATCTTTTTTGGGCTGAGAAGTATGGTAAGCAAGTGGGTGTTGAAGATCTGTGGATCAAGATGTGCGGAAATAGTCATACAGGCTCATTTAAGGATTTAGGGATGACAGTTCTAGTCTCAGCCGTTAAGCAAATAATCTCCAATGGGACCGAAATTAGGGCTTTGGCATGTGCCTCAACTGGTGATACATCTGCAGCTTTGAGCGCATATTGTGCATCAGCAGGACTTAAATCCATTGTCTTTCTACCTAAGAATAAAGTTTCAGTCGCACAGCTGGTTCAACCATTAGCCAATGGAGCGACTGTTATTTCTTTAAATACAGACTTTGATGGATGCATGAAGATTGTTCAAGAGGTTTGCAGGAAGCAACAGATTTATTTAGCAAATTCTATTAATTCACTAAGGATTGAAGGTCAGAAGACAATAAGTATTGAATTGTGCCAGCAGTTCAATTGGGAAGTACCAGATTGGGTAATAATGCCCGGAGGTAACCTGGGGAATATCTCTGCACTAGGAAAGGGTTTCTTGATGCTCAAAGAAATGGGCTTAATTTCTAAGCTCCCTAGGCTTGTTTGTGCCCAGGCTGAAAACGCTAATCCATTATACAGGAGTTATCTTAATAATTTTGAAACTTTTGATTCGGTTCCTGCTAAAACTACTCTTGCAAATGCTATACAGATTGGTGACCCTGTAAGTGTCAATAAAGCTATAAAGATATTGAAGATGTTTGATGGAATAGTGGAGCACGCTAGTGAAGAAGAATTAGCTAATGCCGCTGCACGAGTTGACTTAACAGGGACTTTTAACTGTCCTCATACTGGCGTAGCGATTTCTGCTTTTGAGAAGCTAGTTAAGAAAAAAGTTATAAAGAAATCAGACAAGGTTGTTATTATCTCAACAGCACATGGCCTAAAGTTTGTTGATTTTAAAATTAATTACCACCTTGAACAACTAAAAGATATAACGAGCCAGTTTTCTAATAAGCCAATCGAAGTTGAGGCGGACCCTGATAAAGTTATGAAAGTACTAGAAAGCCAAATCCTGTAAAATGAAAAAGTTTAATGGTATTTATCTGATAACCGATGAAACATTAATTAGCCAAGAAGATTATTCTGGAATTATAGAGTCAGTCTTAAAGCATAAGCCTGAGTTTATACAATTAAGAGTAAAGAATTTAGATAAAATAGATATTCTTTCTAAAGCTAAAAAGATTAGAGAGATTTCACTTATGTATGGAGTGAAGTTTATAGTGAATGACTTTATAGACGTTGCTTTAGATTGTGGAGCAGATGGAGTCCATATCGGTGAATTCGATGATTCTTTGCGCGATGTAAGAGCGAAGATAGGGAATAATAAAATTATTGGTGTCTCATGTTATGGGGATTTAGATAGGTGCATTAAGTTCTCCGAACTAGGAGCAGATTATATAGCAATAGGTACTCCATACTTTACAAAGACAAAGCCCAACAGAGAAAGGACATCGTTGGAAGAGATTCTTAGTATAGTCGATAGAATTAGGTCCACGTCGATCTTTGCGATTGGAGGAATTGATCCTTCTAATGCCGCTAATATTCTTAGTTTGGGTGTGGACGGGATTGCTGTTATTAACTCAGTTTTTGGATCTGAAAATCCATCTGAATCTGTAAGAGAATTAACTAGTCTCTTTAAAAGAAGAATTTAATTTCTTTGGCTCTCTTTTAAAATCTCCAAGCCTTTCTATTAAAGAGTGAGAGATTATAGGCAATGCAATAGTTGCGTCACAGTAGCACTGAACCAAGTCTCCCTCAGGGTCTTCTTTGCCCCATGATATTGCTTCTTCAAATGTACATCCTGATAATCCACCCCATTGAGGCGAGTCTGTCGTAACTTGAACAGCATATCTATGTGGGTAATAAGTTTCTTTGGCCCCTACATTCTTTCTGCGTTTCCCATTCTTTCTATTTGGTATCTCTCTAGAGTCATAAAGTAGATCGGCTGTAACAGAGATTAATTGAATCCAATCTTTTGGAACCCCTCCCCCAATATATACTACTCCAGTATCTTTTACTTTGTCTGCTAAAGACATGAACTCCCTGTAGTCTTTCATGGAATCAATGCACAGGGTAAAGCCTTTTGAGTTGGCAATTAATCCTGCATCACCATAGGGGCTATCGGGAAAAGCTGGGCAGAATATAGGTATATTGTGTTTTGCAGCTACCGATACTATAGAATTAATTTCTTTATCCGAAAGCCAGCACCCAAACTTGTATAAGAACTCTCTTGAGGAGTAGTTGTGGTTACTCTTAAGAGTCAGAATAAACTCAGCGATTAGTTCCGTCATTCTTAAATACTCTTCTTCATCCCCCAGTAGATCATAGTAACGGTTGTAACCTTGTTTAAATAATTCTTCATCAGAGTTAATATTTGAAGATTGGATATATGCTCCACCCATGGCTTCTACAATATCTTCAGAAATATTAGCTCCTGTTGGGACAAGGATATCTATTAAATTATTCTCTATTAGCCAGTTGATAATCTTCCATTGGCCCGTTGTTGAGAGAGAGCCCGCATATCCGAAGAGGATTGTTACATCAGGGTCTTTCGCCATTTTTTCTAATACTGTTATGGTTTTAGCTAAGCTTTTCCCTTGAAAGCCTGTGTCCTCCATCAATTCCATTAGTTCAGATATAGATCTTTTTTCCTTAACTTCTATAGCTCGAACTTTTTTGTTATTTTGGATGTTTTTTGACACTGCCATCTTAACTCTAACTCCTTTGATTAATAGGATATTTTACCCAACCAAGAGGTTAATATAAAGAATAAGAAAAATTAATCTCAGTGGACAAAGAAGATAAATATCTTATAATTTAGCCTTAGCGATAGCTTATAGAAATTCATTCGGAGGACTTATATTATGAAATATAATTTTAGCAAAAGAACTGATCATTTCACTCTCCCTAAG
This sequence comes from Candidatus Dadabacteria bacterium UBA1144, assembly GCA_905181755.1. Taxonomy (GTDB): domain Bacteria; phylum Desulfobacterota_D; class UBA1144; order UBA1144; family UBA1144; genus TMED58. The sequence continues at coordinate 2,337 of CAJIYY010000033.1, read as the reverse complement.
CAATGGGATAGCATGAGGGTTGCGAAGAAGTTGGAAAAAGAAACTGGTAAGGCAATCATTCACTTTGAAAAGGGTGACTATCAAGGGTCAGATTTTGAGACTCCTCAGCACATCTTGGATGCAACAGTTAGAGCACTAGAAGCTGGATATGTAAGATACGATCCAGGACCTGGGCTTCCTGAGCTTAGAGAGCATATTGCTTATGAAACAATGAAAGAAAGAAGACCGGGAACGAAGCCGGAAGAAGTAATAATTACTGCTGGAGCAAAAAATGCACTTACTATGACTTTGCTTTCAGTACTAGAAGATGGAGACGAAGTAGTCTTCCCTAACCCAGGATATCCACCAGATGAAGTATGGGCAAAATATGCTGGTGCAAAAATTCACCATACACCGCTTAGAAAAGAAGATTGGCAATATGATCTTCCTAAGTTGGATGCAATGATTACAGATAAGACAAAACTTTTAATTATCAACACTCCACAGAGACCAAATGGTCAGATTGTTGAAAATTCAGAGGAAATTGCTGAAATAGTATTAAAGCACCCAGATTTGCTTGTCATAACTGATGAAATCTTCAGTCAAGTTATCTATGATGGCGGAAAACATAAAACAATTTCATCAATACCTGAGATGAAAGATAGATGTATTGTTATTGATACATGGTCTAAAACTTATGCAATGACAGGATGGAGAATAGGATTTGCTGTTGCTAATGAAGAAATAATTACAAAACTTTCAATATTTCTCCAAGACTCAATCACCAATGTGGCTGCCTTTATTCAGAGGGCTGCATTTGAAGCCGTTACAGGCCCACAAGATTGGACTATAGAAAAAAGAGACTTACTACAAAAGAAAAGAAATTTAATGGTCGAAGGACTTAATAGTCTTCCAGGTGTAACATGTATGACACCGCCTGGATCATTTTATTGCTTCCCTGATATAACTGGTACGGGTATGACCTCTCAAGAGTTCACCGATAAGCTTGTAGTGGATGCTGGAGTTGCCGTAGTTGCCGGTACTGCTTTTGGTACACAAGGTGAAGGCTTCGTTAGAGTTACTTACGCAGTTCATGACGACGATATAGCCGAGGGAATTAGAAGAATGAAAGAGTTTCTTTCATAGCAATGTTAAGAAAATTCTTTTTAGTATTTTCTTTTATCTGCATACTTATTTCTTGTACTACTGCTCCTATTACAGGCAGGAGTCAGTTGATATTATTGTCAGAATACCAGGAATTCAACTTAGGTGTCACCGCTTATGCTCAGGCACTGAAAGATAATAAAAAATCAACTAACAAAGTTTATATTGATGCCGTTAATCGAGTAGGCTCAAGAATAGCTCCCGCTACTTCAAAAGACTACAATTGGGAGTTCAATGTTTTAGAATCAGAGATGATAAATGCCTGGTGCTTACCTGGTGGTAAGATAGCGTTTTATGAGGGAATCTTAGATATAATGGAGAACGAATCCCAAATAGCTGCGGTTATGGGTCACGAGATTGCCCATGCTACCGCCAGACATGGTGGAGAAAGAATAAGCCTGGGTATTCTTGCCCAGATAGGTTCCATTGCACTTCAAGTTGCATTGAGAGATAAAGATCCCGCGGTCCAATACGCAGTTTTCCAAGCTTATGTTCCAGCACTCTTAGTGGGCGTGATTCTTCCCTTTAGTAGAAACCAAGAAAGCGAGTCTGATGAAATTGGTCTTATTTATATGGCCAGGGCGGGATACAACCCAGAAGAAGCTGTAAGGTTCTGGGAGATAATGTATGAAACTAATAAAGGCAAATCTAGACCTCCTCAATGGCTAAGTACCCATCCTGCAACACCTAAAAGAATAGAGAATTTAAAAAGGTTACTCCCTGATGCTATGAAGATTTATGATTCCTCAGAGAAAGCTCAGCTGAAGAAGCTCCACTAATAAAATAAAATTTAAAAAAACTTGAATTTTTTTTCTAATTGTTCATATTTACTCTCAAAAATGGAAATTATTTTTCTTTGTATTTCAGCAGTCATTTTTCATAAATTATTCCCAAATATATTTCTATTCTTGTATAGAAAAAACATAACCTATTTCGTTTGGACTATACAAAACCGGCCATCTGAATTATTCACCAGTAAAGAAAGGAGGACCTTTAATGGAACAACTTCTTGATCTAAGCATGTGGGCAGTTATAGGCTTTATGCTTGCAAGTTACTCTGTTATTGGTAATGACTCTATCCAAACTCTTGGGACTTTTATCGCAGCGAATGAAAAAATTGATTGGAAGTGGAAATTTTTATTTAGCGCTATAATATTTTGTTCAATTATTGTTTTTTGCTGGTATACAAACAAT
>CAJIYY010000032.1 GCA_905181755.1 Candidatus Dadabacteria bacterium UBA1144 | reverse complement strand
TAGAGAATAACCAAAAAAGAGAAGGGAACGACTTTGAAAAAGACTCTCCAAACAAACAAGCTGGAGACTCTTCAGATAAAGAGTCAGAGCTTTCCGAAGATGAGATAAAAGAAGCTTTAAATTCATTTACAGAGGCACTTGAAGAACTCCAAGACAATCTATCAACTGATGATGGATCAAAAACTGATGACACCGAAAACAAAGTCCCCACCAATCCATCAAATAGAAATCAGGATGATGGCGATGGAGATATTGACCAAACTCCTCTCTCTGAGAAAGTTTATGCAAGCAAATCAAAAAAATCTGGTGATACTGATTTGTCAAAAGTTGGCACTCTAGATAATACTGAAATTGCACAAAATGTTCAGATTGTCATGAAGGTCCTAGACGGTAATATCCAAAGAAGTATTGCCAAAAGAGGTACTTATCCAGGTGGTCTACCAAGAAGATATAAGCGTATGAATTCTTTCTATGAAATCGAGGATGTTGATCCAATGGATGTTACTATTTGGACCAAGAATCTTTCTCCACAACTCCCTAGGGTCCATCAGCGCGAGAAAGAGACAATGGGTGGTGAAATCGCAATACTAAGAGATATAAGCACTTCAATGATGGGTGTGTATAGTGAATGGTCTTCTTCTGTAGTTAAAGCTGTTGTTGAATTAGCTAGAGCCAAGCGAATGCGTGTTGGATACATAGAATTTAATCACAAATCATTTAAAACTATTATCGAAGAAAAGTTTTTCACTAAGGAATATGAAACTATTCTTGAATCATCAACAAAGACAGAGTGTTCGGGTAACACGAACTACGAAGAAGCACTTAAAGATGCTATTTCAGACTTTAGGGGAAGAGGTCTAAGAAATAAGCATATATTGTTTATTACTGACGGAATACCTACATCTGGAGATACTGAAGTAAGAAAAGAAAGAGAGAGAGCCAAGAGGTTGGGAATATGCATACATTCAATATTCATTGGATCAAAGAATTTCCCAATTATTTTAAATAACATTTCTAAAGAAACCTATGGTTCACAGTTTGTTGCCTACAGAGCTGAAAATGGAAATATCAAAATTGAAAGAAAAGAATCTAGCATAGCATTTCACAAACCTAACAGTGAAAGACAGACGGCGGACTTGTTAAACTTTATATAAAATCTAAAGTAGGACCATGTTATCTCTATTTATAACTTCGTCAGAATATTTATAACCTAATATCTTCTCAATCTCAGAGGACTTTTTACCTTTAATTAAACTTATCTCATCTGAACTATAAGAGATCAAACCCCTAGCTATAGGAGAATTATCTCCCGAACTAAGGCATACAACTTGCTGCCCTTTTTCAAATGAACCTTCGATCTTAAGTATTCCAGATGGTAGTAAGCTTTTCCTATTATTAACTATAGCGTTTGCAGCTCCAGAATCTAAATAAAGCTTACCAGAAGACCTAGGGCCCATCCCTATCCACTTCTTTCTACTCCCAACCTTGATGGAACTCGGAATTATTGCAGTACCTATATCCCTAGAATTAAAAATATCCTTTAAAATATTCTTACTCTTACCATTTGCGATTATAGTTGGAATCCCAAACTTAGAGACTTCCAAGGCCGCATTAATTTTTGAACTCATTCCTCCAAACGAGACCTGAGAGTCAATGTCATTAATAACTTCAGCATCAAAACTCTTCTCATCAAGAAGGGTAATTAATTTTGCTTTTTTATTAGTTTTGGGATTTTTATCATAAAGTCCGTCTGTGTCTGTAAGAAGAATAAGGCAATCAGCATCCATCATAGCAGCTACTTTAGAAGCCAGAATATCGTTGTCACCAAACATTATCTCATCTATAGAAACAGTATCATTCTCATTTACGATAGGAACAATATCCATTTTTAGTGATTCTAGAATCATCGCCCTTGCGTTTAAGAATCTTTTTCTATCGTTAAATATATCATTGGTTAAGAGTAATTGAGATACGTTGATATTCTTTTTCAAAAAAGCCTTTATATAGTAACTCATCAACTTAACCTGCCCTAAAGAAGCAAGGGCCTGTTTTCTTAAGATATTCAATCTTTTCAAATTAAAATTAAAAAGTTCATTTCCTGCGAGAATCGCTCCCGATGAAACTATTAAACATTCTATCCCAGAGCTCCTAAGTCTTTCAACATCTGAGGCTAAATACTTAATTCTGGCATAGCTTATCTTTCCTTCATCCGACAAAGCTTTCGAGCCAATTTTAATTACAACTCTTTTAATTTTTTTAATAATATTATCTCTATTCATAATAATCTTTTAACCCTTGACATGAAAAATATAGAAGTATAATTAAAGAATGTCTATAGCGCGGGAATAGCTCAGTTGGCTAGAGCATCTGCTTGCCAAGCAGAAGGTCGCGGGTTCGAGTCCCGTTTCCCGCTTTTCTAATATTAAATATTAAGAAAAGCTTATAAAATTTTTGGTGTTTTCTACGCTCTTAATCCATCTTAAAATATTTGGAAATTGACTTAATTCGATCTTCCCTTCATGCGAAAGTTTAATATATGGGTAGAAAGCTATATCTACAATAGAGTAATTCTCGACGAAGAAAGTCTTCCCTTCTAAATGCTCCTCTACTATCTTTAAAGACTTCAATCCTTCATTTTGAAGAACAGCTAATTCGTCTAAGTCTTGAGAGCCTTCCGGGTAGAACTTCAAAATAGCTCTCGCCTTTGCAAGAAAAGGATCAAGTGAAGTCTTATTGAAAAAAAGCCATTTATACGCATTTGATCTACCAATCAAATCAAAAGGTAAAAAGAATGGGGAATACTTCTCACATAAGTATAAAAGTATTGCATTTGATTCCCAGATAATAAGACCATCGTCGTCAATTGCAGGTATCTTAGACGTTGGGTTGATTTTTATGTATTTGTCTTTCTTATTTTCACCTTTAAATACATCAATTATTTCACTTTCAAATCCTACATTTGATTGTGTCATAAGAAGTCTGACCTTATAGCAATTGCCCGAAAGCGGATGATCATAAATCTTAATCATTTCTGAAACTCCTTTTAAATTCATTATAAAAATTATTTCCAAAAAACTTCTTTATTGCTGGATCGCTAATTAGCTTATACGAGACTATACCTTTTGTTTTCAACTTTGAATTATGAAAAATATTAACTTCGATTTTAGAGGTATTGCTGGTCATAGAGATTTCTCTTCCCTCAACCCTCATTTCTTGATTAATCTCAATTTTAGATAGATAATCAATCTCGAGCTTTTGAGTAAAACCTATCTGTTTTCTAACATTAAACATCGCCCAGAAACCAATTTCATCAATAATTGAAGCTTGTATCCCACCATGTACAATTGAAGGAAACCCTGAATAAAGATTGGACAAATTAAACGAAGCACATGCTAGTTCATCCAAAAGTTTTATATCCAAATTCAGCCCAATTGGATTTGAGCTTGAACAAACAAAACAATTATAATTTTCAAAAGTATGGAAGACATCTCTTAGTTTCTTAAAAGTATTATTCATTTTCTTTTTCTGTAATCTTTGCAACAGCTACAACTTTTATACCATTTGACACTTTCATTAATCTAACGCCTTGAGTTGCTCTTCCAATAATGGAGATGTCAGAAGTCTTCATCCTTGTTGCCTTTCCTGCTGAGGATAATATAACAATATCATCTTCATTCTCTGTCTGAAATGCATTTACTATCAAACCTGTCTTTTCTGTTATCTTTAAGGTTGCAACACCCTTTCCGCCTCTTGAAGTTAGCCTATATTTAGAGACTTCTGTTCTCTTTCCAAACCCATTTTCTGATACTGTTAAAATTTTAACATTTTCACTCTTGACAACTTCTGAGCTAACAACTTCATCGCGATCTCTCAAAGTTATACCTTTTACACCCATACTGTTCCTTCCTACAGAACGAACATTTAGTTCTTTAAACCTAACTGCCTGGCCCATTCTAGTTGAGATTAAAATCTCATCTTCACCTGAGCTGGTATGAACAGATATAAGCTCATCCTTGCCTTTTAAATTAATTGCAATAATTCCATTTGTTCTAGGTCGCGAATAATCCTCAAGTTTTGACTTCTTTATTATTCCATTACGAGTAGTCATTATTAAAAATTTATCTTGAGTAAAATCTCTAAGTGAAACGTGCGCTTTCACAGTCTCCTCATTTGATAAATTTAAAACATTAGAAAGTCCTCTTCCACGAGCAATTAAGCTAGCCTCAGGCAACTCGTAGACTTTTCTCCAAAAGCATTTCCCCTTATTAGTAAAGAAAACAACATAGTCGTGGGTTGATGCAACAAAGACAGTTTGTGCGAAATCATCATTTTTATTAGTTGCTCCCTTTTTCCCTACTCCACCTCTACGTTGACTCCTATATAGACTTAAAGGCGTTCTTTTGATAAATCCTTCATGTGTTAAGGTGACGACCATGTCTTCTTCAGAGATTAGGTCCTCTATCTTAAGACTCCCTAAATCTCTATCATCAAACTTACTCTTTCTAGAATCTCCATATTGCTCAGCCACTTCTTCAAGTTCCGTGATCATTATTTTATTAATCTCATTGTCATCTGAAAGAATTGCCTCAATTTCTTTAATTCTTTTAATCAAAGAATCTCTTTCGTCTAAAATCTTCGACTGTTCCATCCCAGTTAATCTTTGGAGCTTTAAATCTAAAATAGCAGATGCTTGAATGTCGGAGATGTTGAGCATGGACATCAAAGAAATCTTTGCTTCTTGAGGCTCTTTTGACTGCCTAATAATTTTTATAGTTTTATCTAAACTATCTAAAGCAATCTTGAAACCATCTAGAATATGCAAACGGCTCTTCGATTTATTGAGCTCAAAAATAAATCTTTTGGTAATAATCTCAAACCTATGGTCAATAAAACATTTGTTGATTGCTTTAATTCCAAGAAGCCTAGGTTTACCATCGTCTATTGCCAAGAGTATAATTCCGAAAGAAGTACTCAGAGAAGTTAAAGAGAAAATATTGTTTAATATTACATTTGGATCTTCTCCTCGCTTAGGATCAATTACTACTCTAATTCCCTTTCTATTCGACTCATCTCGTATATCAGATATCCCTTTAATCTTCTCCTCTCTAACAAGACTTGCTATCTTTTCAATAAGCTTGCTCTTGTTAACCTGATAAGGAATTTCGGTAATTACGATTTTATTTGTTTCAGTTTCAATATTTGCAACTCCACGTAATTTAATAATTCCCCTACCTGTTTCATAAGCCTGCTTAATTATCTCCTTAGAGCCATGAATTACTCCTCCAGTAGGAAAATCAGGGCCTGGTATAATTTTTATTATTTCATCAATTGATAAATCTGGTTTTTTAATTTGAGCAATAATTGCAGTTATTAGCTCTGTGCAATTATGCGGAGGAATATTCGTTGACATGCCAACGGCAATACCCGAGGCTCCATTCAAGAGAAGATTGGGGATTTTTGAAGGTAGAACTTTAGGCTCTTTAGATGAGCCGTCATAATTTTCAACAAAGTCAACAGTATCTTTATCTAAATCATCTAAAATTTGCGAAGAAAGCTTTGTAAGCTTTACTTCTGTATATCTCATAGCGGCGGCTGAATCTCCATCGATTGAGCCAAAATTCCCTTGGCCATCGACGAGTGGATACCTTAATGAAAAATCCTGAGCCATTCTAACAAGTGCCTCATACAAAGCAGAATCACCATGAGGATGAAACTTACCCATAACGTCCCCAACAACTCTTGCAGACTTCTTGTAAGTTTTATTGTAATCCAGGCTTAACTCCTTCATTCCGTAAAGAAGTCTTCTGTGAACTGGCTTTAATCCATCTCTAACATCAGGTAGAGCTCTCCCAATTATTACACTCAAGGAATAGCTTAAATATGAATCTTTTAGTTCGTCGTATATTTGTGCTGGCTTAATATTTTTATCTTCTGAAATAGTTAAACTCCTAGTTTAATGCTTGTATAATTATACATTCCAATACAAAGAAAACGAAGCTTAAATATCAGCTATTCCATCATTTTTCAATAGGTTCTTAACCATTTTTTTGGGATCAGAATTCTTATATAAGATCTTATATATAGACTCTACAATAGGAGAATGAATCTTATACTTTTTCGTTAGTTGATAGATTGCTTCAGAAGTATAAAAGCCTTCAGCAACAGTAGTTGTTGAGGCTAAAATTTTTCGGATATTCTGACCTTTTCCAATATGGACACCCAGAGACCTATTCCTACTTTGCTTTCCATATGCGGTCAACATAAGGTCACCTATCCCTGAAAGACCCATGAAAGTTATATTTTTTGCACCTAAGAATTTAGACAACGTTCTTATCTCTTTTAGCCCCCTAGTTATAAAGGCAGCCTTAGTGCTCTCGCTAGACTGAAGACCATCTAAAATCCCAGCGCCAATCGCAATTACATTCTTTAGTGATCCACCCAACTCGACCCCAACAACATCATTGGATGTATAAGTTTTGAAATTTTCATTCTCAAAAATTTTCATGGCCCCTGGAAGAAGTAAAGGATTAGTCGAGGCTAAGGTTACTGAGGTAGGTAGTCTCATGGCAACATCATATGCAAAGCTAGGCCCTGACATTGTTACATATCTACGAGCAACCCTAGGAAGAATATCCTTAAAGATTGAGCATATTGGCTTCATACTTGATTGCTCTATCCCCTTAGAAGTATTAATTAATATTGAATCCTTAGGTATCATGTCCTTCATTGAGATCAAAGAACTCCTAATAAACTGAGTAGGTATTGAAAAGATTAAAAAATCCGAGTCAAAAAGGTCACTATCAAGAGAATTAGTTGGATGAATCAAGGAAGACAACTTAATCCCTGGCAAGTAAGGCTTGTTCTCTTTGAACTTTACTATTGACTCTACAACATCTTCTTCTTTTGCCCAAAGCTTAACACGATAGCCATTATCTGAAATATTTTTTGCTATCGCAGTTCCCCAACTTCCTGCTCCAAAAATAGTTACTAATTTCTTTAATTTCATTGTAAGGTATATTATATCGCTTTTATGAGGATTTTATTATGTTAAGAATAGATTATATTGGTTCGGCTTTTGTTTGTCTAATTATTTTTGGTCTTTTTGCTCTTGCTATTTCTAATGTTTCCAATATGGAACTAGGTTTTTACTTAAAGATTGTGGGTGGAATTCTTCTATCAGCCTTACTTGTAGGACTAATAGCTAAATTCTTAAAAAGTAACTGAACTATTCTTTAGGATTGACGTTATCATTGATCCAATCTATCATTTCAACTGTTGTTGTTCCAGGTCCAAATATTTCCTTAACACCAATCTTCTTTAACCCTTCAATGTCCTGATCTGGAATTATACCACCCCCAAAAACAACTAATTCTTCCAAGCCCTTTTCTTTTAAAATTTTAATAATCTCGGGAAAAAGAAAGTTATGAGCCCCAGAAAGAAGACTTATTCCAATCGCATCAACGTCCTCTTGAAGCGCAGCTTCTACTATTTCTTCTGGTGTTCTATGAAGGCCGGTATAGATAACTTCAAAGCCCGCATCACGTAGAGCCCTGGTAATGATTTTAGCTCCTCTATCATGACCATCCAATCCTGCTTTAGCTATCAATATTCTTAACTTCAGTTGACTCATATATGGCTCCTTAAAAATATCTTAATCTAATTATTTTTTGTAATCTAAACTAAACCGCTTCTTGAAAACACTATCAGCTCTACTTCTCAACAAAAGCTGGAAGCTAACGACCTCTCCTCTTAAGATAGATGACCCTTTGCTGCCTACCAAAGGAATAGTCACAGCCTCAATAATCTTACCATCTTTATTCTCAGCAACGTACCTTACTAAGGCACCACTTACACTTGCTTCGGATTTATTTACAACTCTTCCTGAGTATTCCAACCTACCCTTAATATCTATGGTCTCTAGAATGGGACCTAAAAATTCTATCCCTGGACTACTCTTTAGCCCTTCGCACGAGAGAAAAGGAATGAATAGTAATACAAATAAGAAGTTTCTAAGAAGATTCATTTTTTATCATCAATACTTAAGACGTTGTTAGGGTTATCTTTATTCGTCACGGAGCTCTTGTGGTCTTCAATTACATCGCTAAGAAGCTTATGCATAATTTTAATTGACCCAAGAGAGCTTTCTTTTAAATAACCTGTATCGACATCTAAAGACCTCTTCTTCCTCATCCATAAGTAAAAGAGGAATGCTTGATTGTTCAATATTAAGAAGAGCAACATGTAAAATATGCCATTGTTATATAGAACTTCAGTCAGGATAGGAATATTGCTAGTTTCTATCCTTACTACACCATAAGGGGTGTCAGAAGTGCCCACAAAAAAAGGCTTGATAGCAACATACTTATTATTGAAAAAGAACTTATTGGATCTATTTAAAGGAGAATTATCATCCTTGTTTAGTCTACTATCTGTTCCAGCATCTACCTTACCTTTTATTATATCTGTACGAAAATAAATCGTAAGGATTTCTGGAGGGTTCACATTGAATGCATTAGTAAGCTTTTGAACGCCTATCTGATTATCTAAGAAATTAAAAAAATCATTCGAGGAAAAGTTTCTATTGTTTTCTTCAAAATAATTTGAAGCTTGCTCGGCTATTATAGAAGCTAATGCTTTAGATTGATTCTTGCTAACTTCTCTTCTCTGATTAAAGCTAAATACGAATAAAGTAAAAATAAAAGAAAAAATTATTAACTGTATTAGGGCAATTACAAGGAATCTTCTAAGAAAATACATCACGCAGTTTTAGAAAGTTTTTCTATAGAAGATATAAGCTTCTCGTCTATGATTCTTTTATCAGATTTTAATAGCATGTAAATCATTCCGACAAAATCCTTTCTAACCTCGTCTGATAAATTCCTAAATAAATCTAATAATAATTTCTCAGAATAAGTTATGGGTTCATCTAAGTTATTTACTATATTTTCTTTATTCAAGAATCTAAGCAACTTTTGCTCTTTGGCTTTGTTCCAGACAAAATCAGCGTCCAAGCCTAAGGTCTTGGCAATAATAGTGCATTTAGATTTATCAGGTGCATCCACCTTCGCAGTTTCTAGTTGATGAACATAAACAGTAGAAACATTCAAGGACAACGCAAGTTGCTCTTGAGTAATCTTCTTCCCTTTACGAGTCTCTTTTAAAAATGAACCGAAAACATTAGCGATATTCATAACTGTAATCATACAATTTTGTATAAATATTACAAATAGACCTAAAATATGCCCCGAGGCGGAATCGAACCACCGACACGAGGATTTTCAGTCCTCTGCTCTACCGACTGAGCTATCGGGGCATACTTTAATAGATGTTAAGTTTATATAGAAAAAATTCTTAATCAAGGTCTTAATTAGAAGTAGGGTTTTAACGCCCTACTTCTATAATGATTGAGTTTACTTAGAAAGAAACAACATATTGTAGAGAAACTGTTTCTTGTGATTTGTTTTGAGCTTGATTACCTGCTGCACCGCCCAAGACCTGAAAGACAGGGTGGTTAGCTACATCAAGTCTGTATTCCGCTCTTAAAGTTCCATAGTCTCCTACTAACAATTCTGGAGTAATTGTGAAACTTTTTAGGACAGCATCATCTGTAAGCTCTGTCCAAGTATTTGCATCTGTGCTAGCAAACCCTAAACGTGACCCACCTGGATCTTTTAAGTATTCGTATCTTACGGTAATAGACTTGGTATCATCGTGAGCATAAGTTAAATAAGAACCTGCTCCATACCAAGTACCATCGTCGTTAACTCCAGTAACAACTGATGTGTAAGCTCCTTCTTCTTCACCTTTACCGTAAACACCATTTAAGGTTAACGACAATTGGCTAGAAATAGGCAAACCAAGTACAGCTGTATATGTAGTTCTAGTTTGGTCATCTGTTTCTTGACCGTAGTTCATAGCTACGAACAAGGAAGCATTTCCCATAGAGCTACCAAAAGCTGCTTCAAAAGTCTTCTCTTGGTTCTCACCCTCATCATAAATTGTATCCCAGCCATTTCCAACACCAATATAGAACTCATCAATTAAGTCTATTCCAGGTTCAAGCATTGCCCTTATGCCGGTATTTTGAAAGTTAATTGTATATCCAAAAAGAAAACTTCTTGTAATGTTTGGATTGTCTGCGGGATTTATAACTTCATTCCCGAGCATAGTATCGAAATGACCAACCATAACTGTCCAAGGTCCCACGGGTAAAATGCCGTAAGCTTGATGCATCATAAATGAGCTAGAGTCAGTAGAGCCGTTTAAATCATCTGCAATGCTTCCAAAAAGCATATCAATAACGAAGAAATCATTTGCTACGCCTAGTTGAGCTGAAGGAGTCATAGTAAAATCATCATCACTAAATGTATGATAGTTATTACTTTCATCTTCATTGTCTCCTAGATTATAAGTAGTAGCACTGTGTACATAGCCAGAAAAAGTCAACGGTACCTCTACTGGGGAGCCATCTTTTGCAAATGAATTTAAGCTAGAAAAACTAAGCAAAAAAACAAAAGCAACAATAAATAAATTGCGCATATAAACCTCCTTTGCGTTTTTGTAAATAAATATGGCAATAACTATACCATAAAATAAATAATCTTAATGTTTTAGTCAGAAAGTTTAAAAAGAGCAGTAAACAGTAGCTATTCTAAATCTTTACCTTTAGTTTCAGGAAGAGTTGAAAGGACAAAGAATGCACAAATGGCAAATATTGAGGCTGTCATCAAAGCTCTACCGTTTCCAATAACTTCTCCATCAAATAAGAATGTAAACGAACTTATTGCTATAAATGCAAAAAGTGGGGGAGCTATAGCAGAGACTCCTCTTCCAACATTATAGCTAAACCCTTGAGCAGTTCCCCTTGCTCGAGTAGGGAATATTTCAGAAAATATTGCACCGAAACCAGCATAAAAACCTGTGGCAAAAAATCCTAGCAAAGGAGCAAGAATTAAGATTAACGCTTCAAGTGAAATAAATCCCAAAAACTCCTGAACTTTAACTATGTTCCCAAAAATTGGAACTAGAAGTGCAACAATCAATAAATAGGCTCCAAAAGTAGTTTTACGTCCGATCCTATCGCTAATTAATCCAAAAGAAATACATCCTAATATTGCTCCAATATTTAATGGAATAGTAAAACCAAATCCTTTAACCATACCTAACCCTGCGCCACCTTCAGAGATTGGGCTAGCAAGATAATTAGGAACAAAATAGCTCAAGCCCCAGTATGAAAGCATACAGAAGCTAGTAAGCAAAGTGGCCTTTATAACCATTGGTCTTATTTCATCATTTTTAAAAATTTCAAAAAAAGTAAACTCTTGTTTGGTGTGCAATCTTTTCTCGGCAGCTTTTTTCCAAACTTCAGGTTCTTCGCAAACCCTTCTAACGTAAAATACTAAAAATGCTGGGATAATACCTAAGAAGAACAACACTCTCCAGCTTTCAACAGGAAAGTCAGTAGACACAAAAGGAATCATATTCAAATTAAAAGTATCTATAGGAAGTACGAAGGTAGCCAATAAAGCAGCAAAAATAAATCCAAAACCCCATCCGCTCTGAACCATACCTACCACTTTTCCCCTATGTTCTTTAGGCCAGCTTTCCGCAACTAAAATTTCTCCGGAAGCCCATTCTCCTCCCATCCCTAGACCTAATAAAAATCTACAGATTACAAAAAATAGTATATTAGGAGCAAAGGCAGAGAGCATTGTAAAAAATGAATATATCAAAATCGAATAAGTTAGAGCTTTAACTCTACCAACATAGTCAGAAATTATTCCAAAAACCATTCCACCTAATGCTGAAGAGGCTAAAGTAATACTAAATAGCAAGGCTGCCTCGGGTCCAGTTAGATCAAAAGACTCTCTAATAAACTTAAAAGCAAAGACATACAGAAGTAAATCCATAGCATCTAAAGTCCACCCAAAGAAGGCCGCAATGAAAGTCTTCCACTGCTTAGAGTTAATATCTTTTGTCCAGTCTAAAATAACAGTACTCCTGTATAGCTTAAAAAGCTTACTAAATTAAAATTTAATAGTCAACATTAAGGATTATTCCCTATTGATAAAAAAAGAAAGATTGTTAATATTTATTTGTGGAAAAATTATCAATCTTTATTGAAACTTATGGTTGTCAGATGAACGAATATGACTCTGACAGAATAATCAATTCTTTATCTGCGCATCCAGTTAAGGAACCCAGTGATGCTGATATAATAATTGTTAACACTTGTGCTATAAGAGAAAAGGCAGACCATAAAGCTGTTAGCGCAGTCGGGAAATACAAAAAATTAAAAATTAAAAACCCTGATCTGATTATTGGTATGGCGGGATGCGTCGCTCAACTATACGGCAAAAAACTTATAAAGCAGATTCCTCATCTAGATTTTGTAATTGGACCTAGGGAAATACCAAAGTTGAGAGATCTGATTTTTGATATAAAAGAAGGTTCTGGACATAGAAGAATAAACACTTCGATGGATATTGAAGAAGTATTCAAAGTAAGCCCTTATCACGAAGCAGGAAAAGTTAATGGCTTCGTTTCAATTCAGCAGGGGTGCAATAAGAAATGTGCCTACTGTATAGTTCCGACAGTTAGAGGAAATGAAATCAACAGGTCATTAAAAGAAATACTAGAAGAATCTAGGCTTCTAATCAATCAAGGAGCAAAAGAACTAACCTACATAGGTCAGACTGTGAATTCATGGAAATATGAGGGAGAAAAATTTTACAACCTCTTAAACCATTTGCAAGAATTAGATGGCTTAGAGAGAATTAGATTTACAACATCATTCCCTAGAGATGTTACATCAAAGATGGTTGATTCTATGAGAAATAATAGCAAAGTATGCAGACAACTTCATCTTCCAGTACAATCAGGATCCAATAGAGTTTTGAAGCAAATGAATAGAGCGTATAGCATTGAATGGTATAGGGATAGTATAAATAGACTAAGAGATGCTATGCCAGACCTAAGTCTTTCTACTGATATCATTGTTGGCTTTGGGGATGAATCCAACGAAGATTTTGATGAGACTATGAAGCTCATTGAGGATGTAAAATTTGATACTGTCTATTCTTTTAAATATTCAATTAGACCTGGGACCCCTGGAGAGACAATGAGTTCCCATATCGATGATGATATAGCTCTGGATAGGCTGCACAGGCTTCAATCACGACAAAGAGAGATTTCTTTAGAAAATAATCTCAAACAACTGAATAAGAGCTATAAAGTATTAATTGAGAATGCTAGTAGAAACAATCCTAAAGAACTCTTTGGTCGTACATCGCAGAACAAAGCTATATATATAAAAGACTTAAATAAAAAATATATTGGTAAAATAGTAGACATAACCAAGATTGAAGCTTTCCAGAATTCATTCATCGGTGAGCCAACCTGAAAAGAAAAAATTTTGATGGAATAACTATTATAGGTGCTGGTCTTGCAGGATGCGAAGCAGCCTATCAAATCGCAAAGAATCATATACCTGTAAAAATTTTCGAAATGAAACCAAGAAAGTTTACACCTGCTCACAACTCTAAGGAGCTAGCTGAACTAGTATGCAGTAACTCTTTGAAGTCTACTTCACCTGACAAAGCTTCAGGAATTCTAAAAAAAGAAATGCTTCAACTAGACTCTTTAATTATTAATAGCGCCTATAGTTGCCAGCTACCCGCTGGTGGAGCCCTAGCTGTTGACCGACAAAAATTTTCAAAGGAAGTAAGTAGAAAAATAAAGAACAATCCCCTTATTCAAGTTATTGAAGAAGAGGTTTTATCTATAGAAGAAGAAACAACCACCCCGACAATAATAGCCACTGGCCCACTTACAAGTAGCAATCTATCAAACAACATAGAGGAATTCATTGGCAAAGAGAACCTATCTTTCTATGACTCCATATCTCCAATCGTTTCCTATGAAAGCCTCGATAATGATCACTGCTTTAGAGCCTCAAGATACGAAGAGAATGAGGGCGACTATATAAACTGTACTCTCAATGAAAGCGAATATGCTTTGTTTCATAGGACCCTAATAGAATCTGAGAAAATTGAATTTCATAAATTTGAAAAGCCTAACTATTTTGAAGGCTGCCTGCCTATTGAAGTTATGGCAGAGAGGGGTTTCGAAACTTTAAGATTCGGGCCAATGAAACCAGTTGGTTTAACTGATCCTAAAACAGGAAAGAGACCATTCGCAGTTGTTCAACTCAGAAAAGAAAATTCCAATGAAAGCATGTGGAACTTAGTGGGATTTCAAACCAAAATGAAAATTAAAGATCAAAAGGAAGCACTGTCTTGTATACCAGCCCTTAAAAAGGCTGAGTTCCTTAGATTTGGGAGCATTCACAGAAACACTTATATTAACTCTCCGGGAGTGATTCTAAACACTCTTCAAAGCCAAAAGAATCCTTTAATATTTTTTGCAGGACAAATTACTGGAGTAGAAGGGTATTCAGAGTCTGCTGCAATGGGATTAATCGCAGGTATTAACTCCTCAAGAGTATTCAAAAATCTAGAACCAATAGTTTTTCCCATTAAAAGCGCACTAGGTTGTTTAACAAAATATATATCTGATTCTACTAATAAAAAAATTCAACCAATGAATATAAACCTCGGTTTGTTTGATATCAAAAAGCCCAAAAAGAACATAGAAAAGATAAAAAAATCCTCCAGAGAATCCATTAATGAAATAAACATGAGAAATCAAATAGAATTAGATTTAGTTTAATGATATTATTAAGTTTTCATGAATTTTCAAAATTTAATTCTTAACTT
>CAJIYY010000031.1 GCA_905181755.1 Candidatus Dadabacteria bacterium UBA1144 | reverse complement strand
AGATTCTGGCGAAGATAATTAAGCCTCATAAATCTTGCTATCTTTTAAATTATTGTTGAACAAAGATATCATGGATATATAATATCCATGATATTAAATACGAGGCATTTTGTTCATGAAATATTTTTTACATATTATAATTCTTATTTTTTCTCTTGTTTATAGCTCTCACGCTGTTGAGGAAATTAATTTATATACATCAAGACATTACGAATCTGATAAAGAACTTTATAAAATATTCGAACAGAGATATGGAATTAAAGTCAACTATATCTCATCAAAAGGAAAAGTCTTAATTGAAAGAATAAAATCAGAAGGAGAAGGGTCGCCAGCGGATGTTCTAATAGTCGTAGATGCTGGAAATTTATGGAGAGTGGAACAATTGGGTATGTTCCAAGAAATTAATTCTCCCCTAATCAAAGAAGCTCTACCTGAATATTTGATTGGAGAGAATAATATGTGGATTGCTTTAACAAAGAGGGCGAGAGTCATATTTTACAATCCTGCAACAACTAGCAAGAAAGATCTTCACTCTTTAGACTATGAGGATTTGTCAGAATTAAAGTGGAAAAACAAAATAGCAATTAGAAGCTCAAATAATATCTATAATCAATCCCTAGTTGCATCACTAATTCATCGAAATGGTTACGATTCTACTAAAATCTGGATGAAAAAATTCATAGAGAACTTTGCTAGGAAACCCCAAGGAAACGATAGAGCTCAAATAATTGCGGTATCAAAAGGTGAGGCACATATTGCTATAGCAAATAGCTATTATATAGGTCTAATGTTGTCCGGGAACCAAGGAGTGGATCAACAAAAGGCAGCAGCAAAAATCAATATACACTTCCCTAATCAGAAGAATAGCGGAACTCATATGAATATAAGTGGTGCAGGAATCTTAAGAAATTCTCCTAATTATAAAAACGCAGTGAAATTTCTAGAATTTCTTTTATCCCCAGAAGCCCAAAAACATATTATATACAACACCTTCGAATATTCTGTTCTTGAGAACGTTGAACCACATCCTCTAATAAGAAAATTTGGAATAAGCTTCAAGGAAGACATTAAATCTATAAAGAAATTAGGAAAAAATAACGCAAGGGCAGTCAGAATGATGGATCAGCTCAAATGGCATTAATTTGAAATCAATCATAGAGAAAACACTTGAGAAGTTACCAATATTATTTTTCACATTCATATCACTAATCTTCCTAACCCCTATAATCTTAATATTAACGAGCTTATTTCAAGGATATTCTGACTCCTGGCAACACCTTTTTCAAACAGTACTGGCTGAGTATTTAACCAACACGACTATACTCGTAGCAGGTGTTTCCATAGGAGTTTTTGTACTAGGGGTTTCATCCGCTTGGATTGTCACAACATGCGATTTTAAAGGTAAAAAAATTTTTAAATGGGCCCTAATATTACCTCTCGCAATCCCACCCTACATAATGGCTTATGCTTTTACTGGACTATTTGATTCCGGCGGAACAATGAACAATGTTGTCAATTCGATATTCAACATTGACGAAAACTACAATTTTTTTCCTTCTGTTAGAAACCTCGGTGGTGCAATTACAATTTTTTCTTTTACCTTGTACCCATACGTTTACCTGATTGCTCAAACTGCATTTACCAATCAATCCAGAGATGTCTTTGACATTGCCAGGACATTGGGACTATCCAAGAAAAGTACCTTCTATAAGCTCGCTCTACCTTTAGCTCGACCATCTATTATCGCAGGCCTCATGATTGTAGCTATGGAAACGATATCTGATTTTGGTGCTGTGGAGCATTTTGCTATTCCAACATTTACTTCGGGAATATTTAGAACCTGGTTTGGAATGAATGATATAGTAACAGCCAAACAACTAGCAGCTGTATTATTCATCTTCTTCTTATCCTTTCTTCTAATAGAAAAATACTCAAGAAAGAAAATTCAATTCAATTTATCCTTAACGACTAACAGAGAACTTGTTCCAATCAAACTTTATGGTTTAAAAAGTTTACTAGCTACAATATTTTGCTCGATACCTATACTTATTGGATTTTTAATTCCAATAACTCAATTACTTTATTGGACTATATCATTCAACTTGGAATATTTTGATCTCAACTTTGTCTATTCTGCTATTAACACGATATCCCTAGCCTTAATAAGCGGAATATTCTGTGTTTCAGTCTCCATCATCGTTAATTACTTATTAAGGATGAAAGAGAATAGACCATTAAGTCTTATAAATAAGGCGATTTCATCTGGCTATGGGATACCAGGAGTTGTGCTAGCCCTCGGGGTCTTAGATCTATTTTCATTAATAAATATTTTTACAGATACGATGTTAATAGGCTCTGTGTTTGGTCTTATATTGATTTATTCAATTAAATTCTATGCTTTACCTAACTCAAGCATAGAGTCTGGATTTAGGAAAATAAATAAAAGCGTTGATGACGCGGCTTTAAGTCTGGGATCTACTAAGCTAAACTTACTCAAAAGAATTCACTTGCCCATGCTTAAGAATAGCTCCCTTATTGCTCTGTTGCTTATATCTATTGAGGTAATAAAGGAGTTGCCAGCAACTTTAATACTAAGACCTTTCAATTTTGATACATTATCAGTATCTGCATACATGTTTGCATCAGACGAAAGGATGGTAGAGGCAGCCGCCCCTTCAATAGCTATTGTAATAGTTAGCCTTATTCCTATATTATTATTAATTAAGATATTAGACAGAAATAAAAATGAATAAATTAAAATTAGATAGAATAACTCACACCTATTCGGGGAAAAAAATCCTAGATAATCTAAGCTTGGAGATTTTAGAAGGTGAGATTGTATGCCTAATCGGAGAATCGGGTACTGGAAAGACGACTTTATTGAGAATCATAGCTGGGCTGGAGAGACAGGAGGGAGGATCAGTTCTATTAGATAATGAGATTATTTCTAACCAATCATCGCACTTGGAAACACACAAAAGAAACATAGGCTTGGTTCTACAAGAAAGAGCTCTTTTCCCTCATCTAAATGTTCTGGAGAATATCATCTTTGGAATGGATGGAACAAAAGAAGAAAAAATAAATAGATGTGATGAGCTCCTAAGCTTGTTTAAAATATTAAAATACAAAAATTCATTTCCTCATAGCTTGTCAGGCGGTGAACAGCAAAGAGTTGCCCTAGCTAGGGCTCTTGCCCCAAATCCTAAAATTATTCTTATGGATGAACCGTTCAATGGTCTTGATAGGGCTTTAAAGTTTTCTCTGCGTATAGATACAAAGAAAATTTTAAAGCAAAATAATACAACTGCACTGATAGTTTCTCATGATTTCAATGATGGTTTAACTTGTGCGGACAAATTGGCAATTGTTAGTGAAGGACGAATTACTCAAATAGGTAAACCAAAAGATGTAGTACTTAATCCTTTAAATAAAGATATTAAAAAACAATTTATTTGCGAAACAGGTGACATGCTATATTGGAAGTCAGTAATAGAATCTGAGACAACTTAACTTTTTAGGAAAGATACTTCACATTTTTATGGAAAATTTTGATATCTACATTGAAGAAAGAACCGAAGATGAGACTCATGTTGTTGAACTTGAAAACAATAGAACAATAGAAATCTTCTTAAATAAAGGTAGTGCTTTTGGATCAAATCATTCAACAACCCTTTTATCAATAGAGTCACTAAAATTCTTATATATTCAAAATAAATCCATCGATAGTGCCTTAGACATTGGTTCAGGCTCTGGAATTCTTTCAATCTTTATAAAGAAAATGAGCTTTACTGAGGTTGATTATTCTGAGATAGATGAATTTGCAAGAAACGAGTGTCTAAAGAATTTCAAATCAAATTTCACTAAGAAACTAAAGTTGCCAGAATTAGTTGACAATCCTTTGAGTAAGAATAAAAAGTACGACTTAGTCGTAGTAAACATATCAGGCTCCTTCATTCCCAAAAATCTTTTAAAAATTTCAGAAATTATTAGCAATAATGGCTACCTGGTAATTTCAGGATTTAATATAAATAAAGAAAATAAGTACGTTAATTTAGCTTCTGGAATAAACCTTAATCTAATTAAGAGCTTTAAAAAAGACCCTTGGATATCAATGATCTTTTCTAAAGAATAAAACCTTTTTTAAGATGTATGCCCAAGGCCGGACTCGAACCGGCACAGTATTACTACCGAGGGATTTTAAGTCCCTTGCGTCTACCTATTTCGCCACTCGGGCATCCGAAATAATGTTTGAATATTACATGAATAAAGGCATTTATGGAATATATGAATAGAATACTATGGTGCCTGCACTTAATACCGTAGGGTACTTCAGGCGGTGCCCGGATTCGAACCGGGGTATAATGGTTTTGCAGACCATCGCCTTACCGCTTGGCTACACCGCCAGATAAATAAAGAATTATTTATACAACAAAAAAAACATTTAGTCTATTTCTAAAGTCTTTTCAAAAGAGTCTGAAACAATGGTTTCTAGAGATACAAAATCTTCTTTTTTCAATTTTTGTACAAATCCTCTACTTTTTCTTCTTGATTCTTGAAAAAAGCTTACTTTTTCGCTAAAATCTGCTCTTTTTTCCCAAAAAGTATACAAAGACGATAATGCGCTTCCTGTCCCAGGATCTTCCTCGAAACCAAGTTTAGGACAAAAATATCTAAAATATATGTCAGTATTTTTTGAATCTAAGAAAGAAACAATCAATCCCCTTTTCTTTACTTCTATGAGTTTTTCAAAATCCACCTTTACTGTTCTCAAGTTCTTTAAAGAATTTATCTCACAAATATAGTCCAAATTTGAAGATGAAACTCTAGAGACTGAACTTACATCAATTACATCATTTATCTTATTTTTAGCACATTCTTTTAATTCAAATATAGGAAGTTGCAAGATAATTGTGTTCGAAATGGAATCTTTTCTTAGTCTAAAATTATACTTTTTAGACTTTATTAAAAGCCACTTGTCTAAATCAACTAAACCTATTTTTACTAATAATTCGAATGCGGCAATTGTAGCATGACCACATATCTCTACTTCTTTCTTAGGAGAAAACCATCTTATAAGATACTGATTATTAGAAATACTTAGAAAAGCAACTTCGGAAAAATTGATTCTTTTAGAAATCTTTTGCATTAATGGAGTATTGTTAAAATCGTCTTGACTTAGGATACATACTGCTGCTGGATTACCTGAATCATAGGTTTTACTAAAAACTGACAAAAAAAAACATCAAGTTTAATCATAAGTTTTCAACTCGTTATACAAAGCATCTCTTTCAACAGGTAAATAGCCTGAATCTTTAATCATCTTCACAAAGAATTCCCGAGTATGGCCAACTTCAGATTTTGCACCAGCATCATGAATTATCTTTTCAGAGATTATAGTACCATCGGCATCAGAAACTCCGTAATGGAATGCCACTTGTGCAGCTTTTTCTCCTAATGTAATCCAGTAAGCTTTAATGTGCGGGAAGTTATCAAGATACAGTCTAGATAACGCATGGATTTTCAGATCATAAGAAAAAGGGAAAGGCTTCACATATTTTAGCTGAGTATTGTAGGGTTGAAAAAGAACTGGTATAAAGGCAAGAAAACCATTTGTCTCATCCTGCAAGTTTCTCAACTTTTCCAAATGATCAATAACATCATGGTTAGACTCCAAGTGTCCATATAGAATAGTCGCATTAGAAGGAAGGCCAAGCTTGTGAGCGGCTTTGTGAATACTTAACCAAGAATCTCCAGTTGTTTTAGGAGAGCAGATTTTTTTTCTCACTTCCGGAGCAAAAATTTCAGCACCTCCACCTGGTAAGGCATCAACCCCAGCTTCCATAAGCTCACTTATTACTTTTTCAATACTGTAGCCAGATATCTGAGCAAACCAATCTATTTCAACAGCAGTAAAAGCCTTAATATGGGCCCCCGGCATAGCTCTACTTACTTCTCTAATTATCTCTAAGTATTTATCAAACTTCCAATCAGGATGAAGGCCTCCAACAATATGGATTTCCTTTAATTCTTCATTTAATAAAGAGAGAATTTGATCCATACTCATTTCATATGCATCAGACGATTTTTTTGTCTTGCCAAACGCACAGAATTTACATGAAATAGCACAAATATTTGTAGGATTAATATGCCTGTTAACAACAAAATATATTTTTCTTCCATCTTTCAAGAATTTTTTATATTTCGCCAAAACACCTAAAGAGTTCAAGTCTCTGGTTTCCATAATGATTTCGGCTTCTTTAAACCCTAACCTTTCATTATTTAATATTTTATTTTTAATAGTGATCAGATTATGATCAAAACAGAGTTGGTCAAAATTGTCTAATATTTCTTCCAATTTTTTTCAACCTTCTCGACAATATCTAGACTCATATTTAGAACTTTAGGATACCAGTCTTTTTGTGTAGCATCGACAATCATTCTTCCAGAAAATCGAACACTAGAATTATTCCTATTGTATTCCTCAAAATAAATATCCAGAGTAGGATCAAA
>CAJIYY010000030.1 GCA_905181755.1 Candidatus Dadabacteria bacterium UBA1144 | reverse complement strand
ATCAATTAAGAAGTTGTTTAAGTAATGAGATTTCTTTATTTAGTGTTAATATTTTTCTTGCTTTGCTCAGGCACTGCTTTATCAGAAAATTATAACTTTAACAATAGTATAGCTACGGTCTCATCAATTAATAATTCAAAATTTAAAAATAGTAAGGTAAATAAGTACATTAATTATTTTTCAAAAAATGAGAAAGGAAGAGTTTTTTTTAAAATGGCCTATAGAAGGCAGGGGTATTTTAAAGATGTAATATATTCCATATTTAAGGAATACGATATACCAGAAGATCTTATCTATCTATCAATGATTGAAAGTGGATTTCAGGTAAATATTTCCTCAAAAGCTGGAGCAGTAGGGCTTTGGCAATTTATGCCTAGTACTGGTCGTATCTTTGACTTACGGGTAGACAAGTGGGTTGATGAAAGAAGAGACTTTGTGAAGTCTACTTATGCGGCTGCAAAATATTTAAGAAGCCTGAAAGGAAAATTCGGTTCATGGGAACTGGCAATGGCTGGCTATAATTCTGGAGACCTAACAGTTAAAAGAGCTATTAAGGAACATAAATCAAGAGATTTTTGGTACCTATCACAGCACACCTTCCCTAAACAAACTAAGGAGTATGTTCCTCAAATTCTTGCTGTTATTTATATTTCTAAAAATATGGATAAGTTTGGATTTAGCAATAAGAAGATACAGCCAAGAATGAAAATGGAAAAAGTAAAGCTACCTCCACAGACTTCATTGGAATACATCTCTAAAATCTCCGACATTGACTTTACCTTATTAAAAGAAATTAATTCTTCATTGTTAAGGGATGTTACCCCTCCAGATGGTCCTTATTCAATATATGTACCTCTTGGGCTAAAGGAGACAGTATATGCCAAGTTAGCTTCAAGCCCTGAATCTAAAGTTATCTCCAAGTATCAAGTTAAAAAGGGAGACACTTTGGGGTCAATTGGTGAAATTTATTCTAATTCAGTCAAGGAGATACTTAAGCTGAACAATATGAAGTCGACTACTATATATACTGGTCAAGAAATATTGGTTTATAAAAAGATTTTTAGAAATGATAATTCAAAAGACTCGGGGTCTTTTGTGTACTTAGTTAAGAAGGGAGACTCCCTAGGTCTCATTGCCGAAAAGTTTAATGTAACAAAAAAAGACTTAAAGAGAGTTAACAACCTAGTGTCCAACAAGATTGAGGTTGGACAGTCGCTTAAGATTATTAAATCAAATGAATAAAGTAGATATAGACTTAGTAATAGAAAAAGTCCTTCAAGAAAAAAAAATCGAAATTGCAGAAAAGATGGACTTGTTTTCTTCAGTAAATATAAATAGTTATAAGGATACTTTTCTTGAGCTTGTATTTGTTATATTAGCGGCAGGCACTAGTGCTGAATTAGCTTTAAAGACAGTGAATGCTCTAAAATTAGATAATTGCGTTTTCGTTCAAAGTTTAGATCAGATTGTAGTAAGGCTCAAGAGTTGCTACAGATTCTATAATTTAAGGGGAAAGTATATATTTAATACAAGAGAGTATCTTGAGAATTTTCACAAAAATGAATTTGCGAAGATTTTTAAAGATAACTCTAGTCATTATAATAGGAGGAGGTTTTTTTCATCTAATCCAGGTATTCAAGGAGTTGGAATGAAAGCCGCAAGTCATTTTCTTAGGAATATAGGTTTTGATGATTACGCAATCTTAGACAAACACATAATAAATTTATTGAAAGATTCCGGATTAATAAGTAAGAAGGTCTCTGTTTTAAACGAGCAGACTTACATTGAAATTGAGAATATTCTCAAAGTAATTGCGTTAAGACACAATTTAAGTCTTTCGTCTTTGGATTTAATTCTTTGGTATTCAAAAACCGGTAAAATTATCAAATAATATTATTGATTACTTTGTAATATATTAGATAATTCTTACGTAAGGAGTTCTTATGAAATTTGAAGCAGTAATTGGACTTGAGGTTCACTCGCAACTTAAGACTAAAACAAAGTTGTTTTCCTCATCAAATAATGATTTTGGAGAGGACCCCAATCGTAATGTTTCAGTAGTAGACTTAGGTCTACCTGGAGCCTTGCCAGTTCTAAACGATAAGGCAGTTGATTTGGCGATTCTTGCGAGTTTGTCAACAGATTGTCATATTAATGTTAGGTCAACTTTTGCCAGGAAGCATTATTTTTATCCTGACTTACCTAAAGGGTATCAGATTAGTCAATATGATGAGCCATTGGCTTCAAATGGGACTCTGGTAATTCCTGATTCTAAAGGAATAGATAAGAGTATAAGAATTAATAGGATTCACATGGAGGAAGATGCTGGAAAGTTGATTCATGATATCTCGGATAGTTCCTCTATGGTTGATTTAAATAGAGCTGGTGTCCCACTGATAGAGATTGTCTCTGAGCCTGATCTTTCTTCTGCTGATGAAGCAGTGAGCTATTTAAAAAAATTAAGGAATATCTTAATATATGCGGGAGTTTCAGATTGTAACATGGAGGAGGGAAATTTTCGTTGTGATGCAAATATATCAATTAGACAAATCGGAGATGTGGAATTAGGAGTTAAAGCTGAGATTAAAAATATAAATTCTTTTAAGTTCGTCAAGAAGGCTATAGATTATGAGATTTTAAGGCAAACTAAGCTTCTAACTAATGGTGAAAATGTAGTTCAAGAAACAAGACTTTACAACTCTAGTTCTAATAAGACATTTTCTATGAGGTCCAAAGAAGATGCTCATGATTATAGATATTTCCCAGACCCAGATTTAAAACCTTTGATTTTAACTCAGGAAAGAATTGACGCACTAAAGAGCTCATCCTTAGAATCTTATAATGAGAAAATGAATATTTATATTAATCAATATAAATTATCCAAGGATGATTCCGAAGTTCTGCTGTCGAACAAGTCTCTTGCCAAATTTTTTGACAAGACATTAGATTTTATTAAAGATCCTAAGATAACTTCCAAGTGGACTATTACTGAAATTATTAAGTATATTGGCTTAGATACCTTTAATCTTAAGGAGGAAAATTTCGCAAAATTTCTACAAGCGGTAAAAGAAGGAAAGATTAATAATAATTCTGGTAAAGAATTGTTGGAAAATCTAGTAGTTTCCAATGAAGATGTCGATGTACTAATTGATTCCTTGGACTTAAAGCAGGAAAGCTCTGAGGACTTGTTAAATGAGGTCATTGATAAGGTTCTTGAAAATAATCCTGATGAGAAGAAGAGACTTCTTGATGGGGAGTTGAAATTATTAAGCTTCTTTATGGGTCAAGTAATGAGAGAAACAAAAGGTAAAGGTAACCCAACTGTAGTGGGAGACATAATAAGGAAGAGGTTTAATCTTAGTTAAGTTCATCGTAAAGTTTCTGGATATTGTTCATTATCTCATCTCTAACGTAGTTTAGTCTTTCTTTAGAAGGCTTTTTTTCAATATCATAGGAAAGAGCTTCACCGAACTTTAAGCTAACTTTGGCAGGTTTGGGGAATTTTGTTTTTCTAGGGAATGCCTCATAAGTTCCTTTGATCGCAAGGGGTATAATTGGAGATCCTGATTTAAGTGCCATTATCGCAACTCCGAGTTTAGCTTCTGCCATTTTCCCATCTCTGGACCTCTGTCCTTCAGGGAATAGCCCACAAAGATTCCCCTTTTTAAGTAGCTTGATTACTTTAAGTAGTGCGACTCTGTCACTGGTAGCTCTCTTCACTGGAATACAGTTGCCAAGATCACATAAAAATCTAAAAAGGAAGTTCTTATTATATACATCCTCTGCAGCTAGGAAGTTTATCTTTCTTCTAGTGTGAAATGCTGTTATAGAGTTAATTATTATGCCATCTAGATGCGATAAATGATTTGAGGCAATAACCCCGCCACCGCTTTTTGGAATATTCTCTGGGTTTACAACTCTAACTCTATGGTATAGCTTGAAATAGATGTTAACAATAAAGCATAACCAGTATTTGAGTTGATATGATTTTAAATCTCCAGAAGGGTAGAAGCCTTTATAGAAAAAGTCATTGCTAATATTAAGTAATAGATTCCTTATTGATTGAAGCCTCATTGTGTCTCATTATTTATTCTAATTGACAAAAACTATTAAAGGAAGTATTTTCAGTATTTTAATGGACAATGATTGTATTTTATACTTAGAAAACGGAAAAGTGTTCGAAGGTAAATCTTTTGGTTTCAGCGGTGAAGCATTAGGAGAGATTGTTTTTAACACTTCAATGACAGGCTATCAAGAGATCTTAACTGATCCTTCTTATCATTCTCAAATTGTTCTAATGACGTATCCACATATCGGCAACTATGGAATTAACAATTTTGATAACGAGTCTTCTCAATGCTTTGCTAAAGGAATGATAGTTAGAGAGAACTGCACTTATCCTTCCAATTTTACATCAGAAGAAAATTTAAGTGATTATTTAAAACGAAATAAAGTTGTTGGAATTTCAAATATAGATACAAGGCAACTGGTAAGGATTGTTAGAGGAGAAGGGTCTCAGAAATGTATAATTACTAAAGAAAAGAATTTGCAAATACTAAAAGAAAAAATTAACAAATTTCCTGTAATGAAAGGTAATGACTTAACCTTTCAGGCAACTTGCAAAGATATATATAATATCGTGGGTGATAAAAAACAAAAGAAAATTTTTGTTTATGACTTTGGTTGCAAGAGCAACATACTTAGAATTCTCAATGAAGAATTTAAATTAAATCTAATTGTTGGTCCCTGCGACACAAAGCCAGAAAAGATTATTGAGATGAATCCTGATGGTATTCTCCTATCTAATGGACCTGGTGACCCAGCCGCAGCATTATATGCGATAAGTAATATAAAAAAATTAATTGGATTTAAGCCAATCTTTGGAATCTGTCTAGGTCATCAGTTGCTTTCTCTAGCTTTAGGTATGGAGACCTTTAAGTTGAAGTTTGGTCATAGAGGAGGAAATCATCCAGTGATGGAAGTTGGAACCAAGAAGGTTGAGATTACTTCCCAGAATCATGGATTCGCAGTGAGAAATGTAAAAATTAAAGATGTTTCTGTAACGCATATCAACCTTAACGATAAGACAGTAGAGGGAATAGAATCTATAAAAAATAAGTGTTTTTCTGTCCAACACCATCCAGAAGCTTCACCTGGGCCACATGACTCTAGAAAATATTTTGAGAAATTCGTTGAGATGATTTAATGAAGCCGGTAGCACTTTTTATACTGAGTACTGAGAATTTAATTAATCCAGACAAAGACACAAGTTATCTCTTTATGCTTGAAGCTCAAAGAAGGGGCTTTGACATTCTTATTTGCGATCATAAAGGTATCCATTTTACTTACAATTCAAAAGATAAAAAAATAAATGTGGTAGTTGCCGATAGGGCACATGCAGTTGAAGTTCTTGAAAGAGTAGCTGTTAAAGATAGAGTTTATGTTGATTCTGACTGGGCACAAAAGAGTGAAGCAAATATGAAGAATGAGGACGAGTATTGGTTTATAGAAAATTTCGAGTTAACTAAAGCCTCAGTAATATTTATGAGATCAGATCCTCCTGTTGATGATGT
This sequence comes from Candidatus Dadabacteria bacterium UBA1144, assembly GCA_905181755.1. Lineage (GTDB taxonomy): Bacteria > Desulfobacterota_D > UBA1144 > UBA1144 > UBA1144 > TMED58. Next base: position 18,828 of record CAJIYY010000030.1, on the reverse strand, counting down.
TTATCTTGAAGCCTGCTCATGTCTGGAAGCTATAAAAGACGATGTACTAATAGTCAATAATCCAACTGCTCTTATAAGTTTTAACGAGAAGCTATGCACATTGAATTTTCCTCACTTGATTCCAGATACTTTTTTACTGGAAAACCCAACAGAGTCAGATTTGCAAAAGTATGCTGAAAAGTACCCTGAAGGAGTTGTAATTAAGCCTTTAAATCTTTGTGGAGGAGAAGGAATTCAAAGATATAGGGGGGATAATTTTCAATTATTAGAGTTAGAAGAAAATACCTATATCGTTCAGGAATTTATAAAAGAGGTAGATAAAGGTGACAAGAGGATTATTATTTTGGATGGTGAACCATTAGGTGCAATATTAAGAATTGCAAAAGAAGGAAGTTTCATATGTAATTTTCACTCTGGCGGAACTCCTCAACCTACTGAAATAACAAAAAGTGATCTCTATATTTGTAGTGAAATTAGAAGTTTTTTAACTAAGAACGATATTTATTTTGCTGGAATTGACATTGTAGGGGGGAAGTTGACAGAAATTAATATTACCAGCCCCACTTGTGTTCAGGAAATTAATAGGGCCAATAACACCAAATTAGAAAAAAATGTGTTAGATTTTGTTCTTAAGAAAATTAATTAATTTTAGAGTTTTTATGAAAATTAAAAAAGAAGAAGTTTTAAAAATATCCAGCTTGTCTAGACTATCTATTAAAGATGATGAAATTGATAGTTTTATGGAGAATTTTTCTGAAATTATAGAATATATAAATCTTTTAGGTAGTGCTGGTGATCCTGAAGTTGAAATTGAAGAAGTAGTTGAAGAATATTCTATTAGGGATGATACAAAAATAGTTAAACTTAACGTGGAAGAAGTTGTTAAAAATTCCAATAATGTGGAAAATAATTTTTTTGCAGTAAGCAAGGTTATTGATGACGAATAAGAGTGAGTTGCTTACAATTGAGAACATTGCTGAAGGTTTTAGAAACCTAGATTTTACCCCATCTGAGATTTTAGATACTTTCCTTACGAATATAGAACAATTCACAGAGATTAATGCTTTTATAGAAGTTTATCAGAATGAAGCTAAAGCTAAAGCTCATGAGTGCGACAAGATTTTCAAAGAAGGGAAATCTTCTGACATACTGTCTGGAATTCCTATCAGTCTCAAAGATATCTTCTTAGTTAAAGATAAAATATGTACCTGTGGCTCAAAAATGCTTTCCAATTATGTATCTAATTATGATTCTATGGTTAGTTCAAGGTTGGCAGAGAAAGGAGCTATTCTTTTAGGCAAAACTAACATGGACGAATTTGCCATGGGCTCTTCTACTGAAACATCTTATTTTGGTCCAACATTAAATCCCTGGGATTTCTCTAGAGTTCCTGGTGGTTCCAGCGGAGGCTCTGCTGCATCAGTCGCAGGGAAGCTGGCTGTTGCTTCGATCGGTACTGACACAGGGGGTTCAATTAGACAGCCCGCGTCTTTTTGTGGAGTTGTAGGCCTAAAGCCTACTTATGGGAGAATAAGTAGGTATGGAATGATAGCTTTTGCTTCCTCTCTCGATCAGGCTGGACCATTAACTATTAATGTCGCAGATTCTGCAATCTTAATTGATGCTCTTTCAGGGTTTGACGATAGAGATAGCACATCTTTAAAGCTACCACCAACTAATTGTTATAGAGCATTGAAAGATAAAAAATTTACTCCTGGGGATTTTAATATTGGAGTTCCTTATGGTTTATTAAAAGATGGCCTGGATCCCGAAATTGAAAATAATTTCAATATTTAATTGATAAGTTGAAATCAATAGGCTTTAGTATAAAAGATGTCTCTTTGCCTAATTCCAAGTATGCTGTTGCGGTGTATTATATAATTGCACCATCTGAAGCAAGCTCAAACTTGTCTAGGTATGATGGTGTAAGATATGGCTTTAGTCAGAAAGAGCCAAAGCAGTCACTTGACGACTTTTATGTTAAGAATAGAACCGAAGGGTTTGGTGATGAAGTTAAAAGAAGAATAATGCTTGGTACTTACGCACTCTCTTCAGGTTATTATGATGCTTACTATTTAAAAGCAATAAAAGTGAAGAAGATGGTGGAGAATGATTTTGCAGCTGCTTTTAAAGATGTAGACTGCATCCTAACTCCAACTTCACCCGAGTTGCCATTTAAGTTAGGAGAGAAGAAGGGGAACCCACTAAGCATGTATCTTTCTGATATCCTTACAATTCCAGCAAATTTAGCTCAACTACCTTCTATTTCAATACCTTTTGCACTTTCAGCATCAGGTCTGCCAATCGGAGCTCAACTAACTTCAAAAAGACTGGATGAAGAATCACTACTTAAAGTTTCATCAATTCTAGAGAATGAAGTTGGATTTAATAACAAACTCTAGACTTTATTCTTGTTCCCAAATCTTTAGAGCTTGATTATATATAATCTTTTTGCTTACTTTTGTTTGTTCTTTAGCTATTGAAACACTTTGCTTGAGAGACAGACCTTCTTCTCTTAATGACTTGAGAAGTTTTAAGACTTCTCCGATGCTTTCTTCTGACTTCTTTTGATTACTGCCTTTGATAGTAATAACGAATTCACCTTTTGAGAAGAACTCACTTCCTGTAATTTTAACTATTTCAGATGCTTTACCCCGCCTCGTACCTTCATTAATCTTTGATAACTCTTTCGAGATAGAGACAAATGAGTTCTCGAACTCTTCATTTAATATTTTAAGCAATGTTAAAAGATCTTTTGAGCTTGATAAGATAACTAAGGGTACATTTAAGGTTACCTTAGAAGTAAGAATCTTAATTATTTTCGTTCTATTTTTTGGTAGAAAACCTAAAAATAGAAAATTACTTATATCAAAAGTTGTAAGAGTTAGAGCAGATATGATAGAGCTAGGTCCTGGGATTGAAATTGGCTCAATTTTATTTTCTACTAGAGTTTTTATTATCTTATGTCCCGGATCTGAGATCAAAGGTGTGCCTGCATCAGATATTAATGAGATATTTTGATCGTTAAGAAGTTCCTTGATAATAATAGGAGCAATTTTTTCACATTTGTCATCATGATAAGCAATTAAGAGTTGAGGTCTTATTTCAAAATAGTTCAATAGCTTTAAAGCTCTTACTTTCTTTTCACAGAGTATGATTTTGGAGCTTTTTAGAATTTCTATGGATCTAACTGAGAAATCCTTAAGGTTGCCAATAGGGGTTGGAACTATATAAAAACTCATAACAAATCGGAGGGCCAGGGACTCGAACCCTGAAGTCCGTGAGGACGCCGGTTTTCAAGACCGGTGCATTGCCAATTCTGCCAGCCCTCCATTCTTGAACATTATATACTAAATTAATAATAGTTTTTGCTTTTGGATATATATATTATTATCATTTGATTTTGGTTCTATATGTGTTAAATTTTCAGCTTATATTATGAGTAATGAAGAAATAGTAGAAAAACCAATAGAGAAAGATCAAGAATCTGTTATAACAATGAAGCAGCTTTTAGAGGCTGGTGTTCATTTTGGACATCAATCTAGCCAATGGAATCCTGCAATGAAAGACTATATATATGGAGCAAGAAATGGTATCCATATTATTGATTTACAAAAAACTTTAAAGTCTTTTTTAGTTGCTTATGATTTCGTTAGAGACTTAACGGCATCAGGAAAAGATATTCTTTTTGTTGGAACTAAGAAACAAGCCCAAGAGATAATCGGCCAACAGGCTATTGAGTGTGATATGCCTTTTGTTAACTCTAGATGGTTGGGTGGTACTTTGACTAACTTTAATACTATAAGATCTCGTGTTGACTACATGATTCAACTTAAAAGATTAAAAGAAGATGGTGAGTTTGATAATTTACCAAAGAAAGAGCAGATTAGCTTAAATAGAGAATTAGCGAAACTTGAATACTTACTCAACGGTATAGTAAACATGAGAAAGATGCCAGGAGCTCTTTTTGTTGTTGATACTAAGAAAGAGGATATAGCAATCAAAGAAGCCAAGAAATTGGGTATTCCTATAGTTGGAGTTGTTGATACAAATGCAAACCCATTAGACGCAGATTACATTATCCCTAGCAATGATGACGCGATTAGAGCTGTTAAGTTGTGTGTCGAAAAGATGGCCTCAGCAACAAATGAGGGAAGGTCTATGTATACACAGAAAATTAATTCTGGTCAGATAGAACCACAGCAAGATACCGAACAAAGTGTCCTGGTTGAAAGAAAGGCCTTTGTCTTTAAAGCAAATGCTTCTGATTCTGAAAATGAGCAAGACTCTGTAGTCTATTCAGAAGATAAAACCGAAGAAAAAGCGTGAAATAATGGCAAACGAAGTTCTCCCAGAGCATGTGCGTGATGTTAGAGATAAGACCAGCGCACCATTGTTGGATTGCAAGAAAGCTTTGCAAGAAGCTAAAGGCAACATAGACAAAGCTATCGAAATTCTTAAGATTAAAGGACTATCCAAAGTTGAAAAGAAGAGTGGAAGAAACACTCCTGAAGGCCAAATTTTTTCCTATATTCATGCTGGTGGAAAAATAGGCATTATAGTTGAGATAAATTGTGAAACAGACTTTGTTGCAAGAAATAGTGAGTTTCAGGATTTTGCTAAAGAAGTCGCTATGCAAATTGCTGCTTCAGACCCCAAATATGTTTCAAAGGATAATATGCCAGAATCATTTATAGAAGATGAAAAGAAAATAATTCTTGCTCAACTTCATGATTCAGGAAAAAAACCGGAGATTGTTCAGAAAATGTTAGAAGGTAAGCTAAATAAGATAGTTGAAGAATCTTGCTTGTTGAACCAGGTTTACATAAGAGACTCAAAGCTTAAGATAGAAGATTTGCTTAACGAATTAGTCTCTAAGCTTGGAGAAAATGTTAAAATCTCAAGATTTGTTAGATATCAGATTGGTGAAACTTCAAGTAATGAGTAGTAATAGTAAACTTTCCTTTACTAGAATTCTTTTAAAATTAAGCGGTGAAGCTCTTCAAGGAAATCAAGGATACGGGATTGACAATAATACCTTAGAGAGAATCGCTAAAGAAATTACTGATGTTTCCCGCTTAGGAGTTCAGGTCTCAATAGTTATCGGAGCTGGGAATATCTATCGTGGTGTTTCTGCTGCTGCACAAGGAATGGATCGTACTACTGCAGATTATATGGGAATGCTAGCCACAGCAATCAACTCCTTAGCTTTGCAGCACTTTTTAGAGAAAGAAGGCTCTACCACTAGAGTTATGTCTGCACTAGAGCTAAATAGAGTTGCAGAGCCCTACATTCAAAGGAGAGCCATGAGGCATTTGGAGAAGGGTAGAATTGTTATCTTTGCTGCTGGAACTGGTAATCCATACTTCACTACCGATACGGCTGCCTCACTTAGGGCTTTGGAAATAAATGCTCAGGTTATACTTAAGGCAACAAAGGTTAACGGTGTCTATGATAAAGACCCAGTCAAGTATAAGGATGCAAAGATGTTTAAGAAACTCAGGTTTATGCAGGTGCTCGAGAAAGAACTAGAAATAATGGATTCAACAGCAATATCTTTATGTAAGGACAATAAGATACCAATTTGTGTATTTAATTTGTTCCAAAAGAATAATATTAAAAACATTGTTCTTGGTAAAAATATTGGTACAGTTGTTTCTTAAGAGGGTTAGCTATGAATAATATTATTTTAGAGTGTGACGTTAAGATGAAAAAGGGTCTAGAGTCTTTTAAGAAAGAGCTAACAAAAATTAGAGGTGGAAGTGTCAGTAAGGCAATGTTCGATGATATTAGAGTCGACTATTACGGCGCCCCTGTTCCTCTAAATCAAGTATGTAATATTAATATGAGCGAAGACTCTACTGTTCTTATTTCCCCGTATGATGTAAATGCGATTGATGATATCGTAAAAGGTATACAAAAGTCCGATCTAGGTTTTAATCCAAGTGTAGATAAGGGTGTTGTTATAATTAATGTTCCACCATTGACTCAGGAGAGAAGAGGGGAGCTTGTGAAATTTTTAAATAAGCAAACTGAGACATATAGAGTTTCTTTAAGAAATATAAGAAAGGAATCAAATGAGAATATTAAAAAGCTTTTTAAAAGTAAGGAAATAACCGAAGATGATTCCAAAAAGGGCCAATCAAAGATTCAAGATCTAACAGATAATTATGTAGCTTCGATTAATACCGAGAGTGCCAATAAGGAATCTGAGATCACTAAGATCTAAATGCTACGATCTTCACTCTACTCAAAATACTCTTAAGATAAATAATTTGACATATAGTGGTTAGAACTATGGGTGAATAGTCCACTTTTTAAAGATGGTTATCGAGAAAAGACAATTCTAATTCACATTAGCAGATGTTATTCTAAGAGATAATTTCTATATTGTTCAAGTATGGCCTAAGAGCTTTTGGTACAGTTACGGTTCCATCAGGATTTTGAAAATTTTCTAGAATAGCAACGAAGGTCCGCCCAACCGCTAAACCTGATCCATTTAATGTATGAGCGAAATTAGTCTTATTGTCGACCTTATATTTAATGTTTGCTCTCCTTGCTTGAAAAGAGCAGAAGTTGCTACAAGAAGATATTTCTCTATATTTGTTCTCTGATGGAATCCAAACTTCTATATCGTAAGTTTTTGCCGAAGAGAAGCTTGTATCACCTGAACATAATGTAACAACCCTGTATGGCAATTCTAATTTATCTAAAATTGAACATGCATTGCTTGTTAGCTTCTCAAGCTCTTCAAAAGAAGAGAATTCATCAGTAATCTTAACTAACTCTATTTTGTTAAATTGATGCTGTCTAATTAAACCTTTAACATCTTTCCCGTAAGATCCAGCCTCCGATCTAAAACATGCACTATATGCAACATATTTTATTGGGAGGACTGAGGAGTCAAGTATTTCATTTGAATGTATATTTGTTAATGGCACTTCCGCTGTGGGTATCAAGTAGTTGTCAGTGCCACTAATTTTGAATAGGTCTTCTTCAAATTTCGGAAGGTTTCCTGTCCCAATGAAGCTTTCTTTGTTGCAAATGAATGGAGGGAAAATCTCTATATAATCTTCCTTCCCATGCTCATCGAGCATAAAGTTAATTAAGGCTCTTTCTAATTTAGCACCTAAGCCTCTATATAGATTAAATCTCGTTCCGGTTATTTTTGCAGCAACCTCTAAGTCAAAAAGGTTAAGATTCTTACCTATAGTCGTATGGTCAAGTATTTTAAAGTCATATTTTTTTATTGTACCGATTTTTCTTACTTCTATATTTGATAATTCATTCTCTCCTTTTGGTACAGAATCATCATGTAAGTTAGGAATCTCTAGAAGCATTTGATTCAAATCTACTTCAACTTTCTTTTTATTCTTCTCAGCTTCTTTGCTCTGATTTGAGAAACCTTTGATTTCTTCTAGCTCCACAGAAGATGGTTTCCTCTTCTCTTGAGTGATTTTCTTGTTAAATTGATTAAGTTTTCCTTTTAATTCCTCTAAGTTTTGAATAGCTTTTTTTCTTAGTAAGTATAATTTAGAGAATTTATCATAGTCTAGAATGTATTTTTTATTAGAAAGCTTCTCTTTAACTAATTCTTTATTATTAAATATAAAATTAGGATCTAACATTAAAATTTGAACTCACTTTTTTTTTCGTATATCATAACATGGATTTCATTATTATTTAATATAGGGAGATGTGAAATATGAAAAATAAAGAAGTTGATATTACTTATGTCGGACACTCTACTTTTATACTTGATACTAAAAATGGAACAAGATTGCTGATTGACCCATGGCTTAAGGGGAACCCTGCTTGCCCAGAAGAGCTGCAAGAACCTAAAGATATTGATTATATACTTGTAACACACGGACACTTTGACCATATTGGAGATATTCTTCCAGCATGCGAGTTAAATAAGGAAGCAAAAGTTATCGCAAGTTTAGAAATTTCTACATGGCTTAACTCTAAGGATGTGGCGAATACTCTTCCAATGGGAATTGGAGGTACTCAGCCTATAGATAATGATATTAAGGTTACTATGGTTAATGCTGTTCATACTTCAGGTATAGCAGATGATTCATCTGGAGCTTTGCTTTATGGCGGGTGTGCTAATGGTTTTATTGTTGAGTTTAAAAATGGCTTTAAGGTTTACCTCGCTGGTGATACGGCCGTATTCTCAGATATGAAATTAATAGGTGAGATATACTCACCTGATATAGCAATTCTTCCAATTGGAGATCATTTTACAATGGGTCCCAAGGAGGCATATTATGCAACCAAGCTCTTAGGGGTCAAGAATATCATACCTTTCCACTATGGAACTTTCCCAGTTCTTGTAGGGACGCCTGAAGAGTATGTTGAACTTGTTAAAGACCTTGACGTGAATGTTTACGTAATGAATCCCGGAGAAGTGTTATAACTTTGAGAGAACCAAGTGGAAGACAATACATTAACTATTCTTTTTATAAGTTCCTACCTGAATGGTACTCTTTAAAGAAGAGTCAGAGGTCTTCGTATTTGAAAAAGATAGAAGCTATTATGGTGAAATATGAAAAACAGTTCACTCTAAATTTCTATTCCACTCTTGGTGTGAGAGCAGAAACAGATTTTATGTTTTGGAGAGTTTCACAGAGGCTTGAGGACTTTGAAGATATGACTTCAGAGCTACTTTCGCTTGGATTCGGGGCATTCTGCACTAATAAATACTCATTTCTTTCTATGACTAAGCATTCTCAATACGTTAGTAAGAATAAGAATGTTGCTCAGGAAGGGAACAGGCTTAAGATAGAGCCAAAAAAGAAGAAATATCTAATAGTGTATCCCTTTATAAAAAAGGTTGAATGGTACTTGTTATCTCAGAAAAAAAGACAGGATATGATGACTGAACATATAGGTACAGGTCGGAAGTATCCTTCCGTTAGTATTAATACTTCTTACTCTTTTGGTCTTGACGATCAAGAGCAGATGGTTTCATTTGAAACTGATTATCCTGAGGATTTTTTAGATTTAGTTGAAGAAATGAGGTCTCAAAAAGCTAGGGCATATACTGAAAAAGATACTCCAATAATTACCTGTATCCATAAAGATTTTTCAAGCATTAAGCTTCTTTTTAAAAATTAACTATATCGTTGTATATCGCAAATAACATTAGACTAATTAGTATGGCAAATCCTATTTTATTAATAGTGTTTTGAACTATAGGATTAATCTTTCTTCTTGTTATTGACTCTAGTGTATTAAAAAAGATATGACCACCATCCAAAAGTGGAATAGGTAGCAAGTTGATTATTCCAAGATTTATACTTATTACTACTACAAACTGAATTATAGAATTAAATCCTTTTTCTGCTGCTAATCCCGAATATTTCGCTATAGATATCGGTCCTGCCAATGAATTTTTTAATTCTGACAAAGAAGACTCACTACTAAATAAATCAGAAAAAAGACCAACTATTCCATTAAATATTAGTCCAATCATTTTAATCGAATGATGATAGCCCCTAATAAAAGAGTCAGAAAAGCCAAAATTTAAAAAGTCAGATTTAATTTCTGGTGTAATTCCCAACATTCTTTCTTTACCTTTGAAGATAGCCTCTTTTTTTAGTATTTCTTGATTCCTTTTTATAGTAATTTCGAAAATATATTTATTTTTATAATTTAGCTCTTCACTAATTTGGTACCAGCTATTTATAGGCGTAGTATTTATTCTTATGATTTCATCAGATTTCATTAACCCAATCTTGTCAGCTATTGATCCTGTAAGAATCTGATCAACTATAGGAGGCTGAATCGGAAAAACGACATCTAATATGTATATTTTATTAGGTTTCTGATTTTTAAAGATGATATTTTTTATAATACCGCCTCTTTCTATTGAAACCGTTTGCTCTATACCTAGATTTGCAGGCCTTGCTTTTCTAATATCTTCCCAATTCATAAGATATGTACCATTGATCTCTATTATTCTATCGCCCTTCATAAAAAGAGATGAATCAGCATCTTTCTTAACATGTCCAACGATTGGCTTATCATTTAAAAAGCTTGGAACTTCAATGCCATTCATGTAAACAAGAGGTAAGAATAAAAAAGGTAAAAGAAGGTTCATAGCAGGTCCAGCAAATAATATTATTTGTTTTTTAAAGTTTGAGATATTTTTATAACTTCTGCTAGGGTCAACTGATTCAATGTCACCTGATTCTTTTATTTCCGATATATCTTCTCCTTGCATTTTTACGTATCCACCTAAGGGTAGCAATGAAAAGGAATATTCAGTTTCGCCAATATTAAAAGAGAACAGCTTAGGCCCGAAGCCTATAGAGAAATTCTCAACTTTTACTTTAGCCCATTTTGCAGCTAGCAAGTGACCAAGCTCATGTATAAAAATTAAGAAACTAATTGTTAATATGAAAGAAATTAAGCTTATCATTAAAGTTCACTGATAACATTATACGCTTCTTTCGAAGCTATTTCATTTATTTCTATAATCTTTTTTAAATTAAACTTTTTTATGACTTTATGTCTAAGCATTACTTTATCAACAACATTGAGTATCTCAGTAAATTTTATTTTTTTCTTTAAAAAGTTTTCTACCGCTATTGAATTAGCTGCATTCATTACCGCAGGCATGCTGCCTCCTAAATTCAAAGCTCTTCTTGCTAAGGAAAAAGCTTTATGTTTTTTCTCATCTATCTTTGCTAGTTCGATATTTTTAATCTGACTAAGATTGTATTCAGGCATGTTTAACCTTGCTGGAAAATTTAAAGAATAAGCAATTGGTATTTCCATATTGTTTTGACTGCCTGAAAAAGCAATATTTCCATCTATATATTCAACTATCGCATGAATATGACTTTTCTTGTTTAATATTGGGAATATTTTTTCATGGGGAATTTTGAAAATTATCGATGCTTCTATTATTTCAATTGCTTTGTTCATCATTGTTGCTGAATCAATTGATATCTTTTCCCCCATTGACCATGTTGGGTGCTTTAAAGCTTGCTTAGGCGTAACATTCTTTAATTCTTTAATGCTCTTACCATAAAAGGGACCACCTGAAGCTGTTAGGAAGACTCTTCTAATATTTTGAGTTGGTTCACTTTGAATTAATTGAAAAAGTCCTGAGTGCTCGCTGTCAATTGGTAGTATCTCCCCATTGTACTTCTCTGCGATCTTAGTAATTCTATCACCAAATAATAAAAAAATTTCTTTACTAGCAATGCAGACTCTCTTCCCCATTTTGAGGAATTCTACTGTAGGGGTCAAAGAATTTACTCCCGAAGTTGCAGATACTAAGATATCAGACTCTTTCTCTTTTCCTATTGCTGCAAGCCCTTTATCCCCAGATAATATCCTTATATTTCTTAGTAATGGATTACTCTTCAGTAGGACTGTATCACTTTCTTTAGAAAGTGATACAGTCTTAGGTCTAAATTTTGATATTTGGCTCAATAAGAGGTCAATATTTCTTCCAGCTGAGAGGGAATAGACTTTAAATCTCTGCTTATTTTTTTCTATTACAGAGAGTGTCTGAATACCTATCGAACCAGTTGAACCTAAAATACTAATTTTTTTAATCATTTTTTGAGCTTCCACCAAACTTTCTATCGATAAGCTTGTATCTTTCTATAGATTCTTGAAAGTCGATTTTCGTAAATTCCGGCCACAACTTGTTACTTATCTCAATCTCCGAATATGCTATGTGCCACATTAGAAAGTTCGATACTCTTGAATGTCCAGCCGTTCTTATTAAAAGCTCAGGATCAGGTGTGATGGGGAGGTATGAATTATTCTTAAATACATCTTCATCTATCTCCTCTAAGGAAAACCCTTTTTCAATAAGCTTTCTTGTTGTATCTATTATTTCTTCCCTTCCTCCATAATTAATCGCAACATTTATACAGCTTCCAATATTGTCTTTTGTAGCCGACTTGAGAGCATTAACTTTTTCTACTATTGGTTTTGGTAAGTCATTAATCCTACCTATTGGATTAAATACTAGATTGTGTTCGTGAAAAAATTCACTTTTATTATCAAAAAAATCAATAAATAAATTAAAAAGAGAGTCTATCTCAATTTTTGGGCGCGTCCAATTTTGAATTGAAAAGGCATAAAGAGTCAAGTTCTTGACTCCTATTTCATTTGAATAGATACAAATTTCTTTAGCAACATCAAGACCTCTCTCGTGCCCTTTGATTGTGGAGAAATTATTATTTTTTGCCCAAGTCCTATTGCCATCCATTATTATCGCTATATGTTCGGGAAGAGGATTGCTCATCAGGTTACCTGCTCAATATCTTAAATAGAAGGATACTTATTTTTGAGAATAAGAAAAGAATGAAGATAACGAAAAGTGAAATAGGGTAGATTGCTAAAGTTAATAAGAGTAATAGGTATTTCTTGAAAGACCGAATCGTGTTTATATTTTTTGTAAGGGATAAAAATCCACTTAAGTATCTTGATAATATTTCAAACATTATTCTTCATTCCTTATAGCTTTGATTGGATCAAGCCTTGCAGCTTTGTAGGCAGGGTAAATTCCAAAAAAGATTCCTATAAAAGCCGAGAATAAGCATGCAGCTACTATTGATTTTGTGCTAATTATTGCAGGCCAACCCACGTAGCTAGAAGCCACTTGACTTAGCGTATAGCCTAATGCTATTCCTACTAGGCCACCAAAGAATGACAGAAGTGCTGATTCAGATAGGAATTGGAAGATTATATCTTTCCTAGTTGCGCCAATTGTTATTCTTATCCCAATTTCCTTTGTTCTTTCGGTAACTGAAACTAGCATTACATTCATTATTCCGATTCCACCAACTACTAATGATATTGAAGCAATTGCGGATAGCAATACTTTAAGTATCAAGGTTGTCTGAAGAATTTTTTTAGTAACATTTTCGTATGATACCATTTGAAAGTTATCATATTGGTCTTTCAGCAAACCTCTTTGCTCCCTTAACATTTTTCTAATAGAGAATTTTGCATATTCAACATTTGTTGTCTTAGTTGTTGAAATAATTATATTGCTAATTCCGTATAGCTGACCCTTGTAGTCCCACCTGTTCAGTGATGTATATGGGATTAATATGAAGTCGTCCTGGTCTCTTCCGCCAGGTGTCAGGCCTTTTTCTGTTAAGTGTCCAATAACTCTGAATGAGATTCCGTCTATTCTAATTTGTTTTCCTACAGATTTTTCAGCACCAAAGAATCTTTTCTGAACTGATGCACCTAAAACACAAACTTTAGCTCCATCTTCGACGTCTATTCTATTAATGAAGGCTCCTGAAGCTGTTGGCCAATCATTGATTAGTGAGAAGTCTTCATTGCTTCCAACTACAGCAACAACTTGCACTATGTCTCTGTATGAGACTTGGTTCGATGTCTTTACTATAGGAGAAACAAATTCAACTGAAGGTATTTGTCTCATAAACTTTAACTCATTTTGAGAGAAATCTGCTGCCTGACCTCGATATACTCCACTTGCAGTCCTACCTATTGGCTTTAGAACAATAGTTTTAGCACCTAAACTTACAAGTTGTTGTTCAATTATATTTTTAGCTCCATCGGTGATAGCTACTAATATAATGACAGAAGTAATCCCAATAACGATTCCTAAAGAAGTTAGAATTGTTCTGGGAATATTTCTTAGAAGGTTTGTTTTTGCTTCTAGAATATTGTCAATTATATATGAAATTTTCATAGCCTATATAATTCTCCCATCACTTATTCTGATCGTATCCATTGCCTCTTTCGCGATGCCCTCATCGTGAGTAATTATTATTATTGTCTTTCCTGCTTCGTGAAGTTTTTTAAGAAGATTGATTATGTCTGCACTAGTTTTTGAGTCCAGGTTACCTGTAGGCTCATCAGCTAAAATTATATCAGGGTTGTTAATCAAAGACCTTGCAATTGCAACTCTTTGTTGTTGCCCTCCGGATAACTCATTCGGATGATGTTTCGCCCTATTGGTTAAATCAACCATTTCAAGGCACTCCAATGCCCTTAGCTTCCTTTCTTTTTTGTCTAATATTTCTGAGTATTGAAGAGGCATTTGTACGTTTTCAATTGCGGTATGGCGAGAAATAAGATTGAAACTCTGAAATATAAACCCAATTGATTTATTCCTAATCCTAGATAGGTCGTCATTCGTTCTTGATTTAACATTTTTACCACCAAGAAGGTATCTGCCCGAAGTTGGACGGTCTAGGCAAGCTATGATGTTCAATAGTGTTGTCTTTCCTGAGCCTGATGGGCCAACAATAGAAATAAAATCGCCTTCATAAATTTGAAGACAAACATCAAAAAGTACCTGGAGTTCATTTTTACCAGTTTGATATATTTTATTGATATTTTGTAGCTCTATTACTGTTTTTGCGCTCATCCTATCAATATCTTTTAGGCTGGGGTAGGGCGAATTTCCCTTTTTTCTTAGCTTGAGGAACATATGCACCTATAACAATTGAATCTTCAAGAGATATCTTGGTGTTATCGGGTACCTCTATAAATTGATTATCTTTTATACCAGTTTCAATGGGGACAGCAGATATGGAATTATCTGCGTTTGCTATCCAAACAATTAATGTCGTGTCATTGGTTGGAGGGGGATCTTTTACTTCTATGTCCTTAGGTGGAACAAATCTTAAAGCAGACCGAGGTATCCTCTTTATTCCTGTTTTTGTTTGAATTTTGATTTCTGCGTCAACACTTAGCCCAGACTTCAGCTTGACTTCTTTCTCATCTATCGTTGCGATTAGTTCATAGAAAACTGGTGCCTTATTGGTGTGGGGTTTTAAGTTAAGAGGCTCTATTATCTTGACAATTTTTCCATAAAACTCTCTTTGTTTGAAGGAATCGACTCTAAACATAACTTCTTGTCCAACCTTTACCTTAGATACGTCTCTTCCATCGATACTTAAGTTTAAATTCAACTCATCATTTGAAGAAGATATAGTAAAGTACCATTTGTATATGCCAATTTTGACCCCACCTCTTTCCGCGTTCTCTTTCGTAATGCCGGGATCTATGTAATCAATTCTCCCTTTTATTGGTGAAACAAATTTTGTATTAAGAAGCTGAGATTTTAATTTTTTTAAAACTACCTCTGCGTTAGACCTAGCTACTAAAATTTGCTCAGGCCTTCTTGAGCTAAGTTCATATTCGTCTTTTGATATGAAACCTTTATCTAGTAGGTCTTTGTTTAATTTTGCTTTTTTTAAAGCCTGGTTGTAATTTCCTGTTATTACACTAATATTTTGTTTATAGCTTTTTATTTCAGCTTCTATGATATCAGAATCTAGTTCAAGTAACAGCTGACCTTCTTCAACTAGATCTCCATATTTTACATATACTTTCTTTAATGGAAGATCAACTTTGGAGTAGAGCTTCTCTTCTCTTTCTGGGACGAGTTTTCCAGATGTTTTTACAAACTCACTTATTTCTCCAATAGACATTTGAGTTGTGGAAAGCCTAATATCGTCATCCATTATATTAATCGAAGGGGATTGGGCAACCCTGTCCCACACAAGGAATACAACTAGCCCTATTGCGATAAGGATTCTTAAGGACCATATGAAATTAATTAACCATATTATAGGACTGAAGAGAACTTGAAAGAAGTGGTAAGTTTTTCGAAGCACATACTTGATTTTATTAAAACAGGTTCGGACAATAGCACTAATGTATGTAAATGTCTTCCCTAAGAAGCCTGACACATGCTTGAATATCTTCCCTAAGAAACCTGATACGAAATTTGGGAGGAATCGCTTTATTCTTAGAGATAGCCCTATTGTTTTGGTACCAGTCTTACGTGCTAAGATAGTCGTAGAATCTTTCATTCTCTTTATAAAAGGAAGTAGCTCTTTAATGTACTTTATTACGATTGGAGCTAATTTCTTTTTCCAATTGTTTGCTATCGCTAGAGATTTTACTGAAAGACCGTCGGATTGTGACAATATCTTAGTAAAAAAGTTCTTAATAACTAGAACAATATTCCTCAGAGGAGAACCTCCGTCATTTTGCTTATCTTCGTTTTTCATTTCGTTATGTTTAACCCGGTGATCCTTTCGATTCTCGCAATTTTAATTATATAATCATAAATTGAATTTTGGTAAAAAATTTCTTGTTTATTCTTTAAATTAGTCGCCGCTAGCAGATTGACTTCCGAAGACTCACCACTGTTATATTTTGTCTTTATATATTCATAGTGCTCTAAGGATGATTCTAAAGATTGTTCTATGACACTTATTCTATAGTACTTTGTTTCTGCTTCAATGATGGCGGTTTTTACTTGCCCACCAAGTCGCTGTTTTAACATTCTTAATTTTGTTATCTGGGCCTTCAGCAGAGACTTTTGGGCTTGAATTTGATGATATGTCCTACCACCGTTAAATAATTGCCAAGTGGCACCCATACCACCAATTAGATCGAGTGTATCTTCCGAGGAAACACCTTTACCTTTGAATCTATAAGAAGCTCTAGCAACAATATTAGGAAGAAAATCCCTGTAGATTGCGGAAATAAAAGACTTAGTTGATAAGATAGTCATTTCAAGTGCTTTTACCTCATACATATTCATCAAGTAAGAGTCTATGATTAATTCGGCATTTAAATCAATTTTAGTATAGCTTTGATCGGCAATATATCCAACTTCATCTGGTGTGCTGACCCCAAGTAAGGTAAACAACTCTTCTTGATATCTTCTCATTCTTCCTTCATGTTGAATTTTCTGAAGCTCCACTGAGCTTAAATGCAATTTCTTCTGTGTGAGATCCAATGAAGACACTCGGCCTGCCTCTAGAAAAGCTGCAGATTTCTCGACTAATTTTTCTTTAAGTTTTTTTTCTAATTCAAATCCTTCGATAAGATTTTTGGCTTTCAAGATTTCATAAAATTTTTCAGTTATCTGGTTAAGAATTTGTATTTTCTTTCCTTCGTGCGCGTACTCCTGAGCCCTAACCAAATATTTTCCTGCATTTATTCTTTTACTTAATTTTCCGAAATCAAATAACAGTTGGTCAACATTTATAGAAGAGCTTCTTCCATAAAAAGGGAAGATTACCCCAGCATTTATCTGAGGAAAGTATTGAGCTTGATATTCTAGACCAGCAGAGTAACGAGACTTTATCTCTTCTTTTAAATATATGAGTTCGTAATTGTTATCTAAGGCTATCTTGTGAGCGTCATCCAAAGTCAATTTGCTGAAATCATAGTTGTTAGCCCAAGCTGGACTTGCTGTTAATATATAAACTATAAAAAAAAGATGGATAAATCGAGTCATTTTAATATAAACATTATAGCATGAGTAACAAATTTGGCATATATATTCACATTCCCTTTTGCACCACTATATGTCCTTTTTGTAATTTTAATGTCTACAGCTCTAATTCAGCTGATTATGATGGATTGGTAGGACTGTTGTTATCTGATCTGAAAAGCAAGCATGTTCTTTTTTTAAATAAGGACTTGGAAAGTATACATTTTGGAGGAGGAACTCCTTCTTTGTTACCAACCAAGCTAATAGAGAAGATTCTATACGAAATCGGAACGTTGTTTTCGGTTAAGTCAGATTGCGAGGTTACCATAGAAATAAATCCTTATGATAAGGAAGTTGGAGAACCATCTACGCTGCATGATCTTGGAATCAACAGATTGAGTATTGGGCTTCAATCATTTAGTGATAAGAAGCTTAAAGTTCTTGGAAGAGACTCTACCAAAGAGTCAAATCTTGCTTTTGTAAGTAAGATTTCTAAATCCTCCATTGAGAACTTTAGTTTCGATTTTATCTTTGGTGTCGATAAGGAGTCTCTAGAGGATTGGGAAAAAGAGCTCTCATACTTGAAAGATTTAGATGTTAAGCATGTCTCAACTTATTGCCTAACTATCGAAGAGTCAACTCCCTTTTGGAAGATGAGAGATAGGGGCTATATAGATGAAGTTAAAGATGATGTTTTTTTAGGCATGACTAATCTAACTCGTATATTTTTAGAAGGTATAGGAGTTCAACAATATGAAATCTCAAATTTTTCTAAACCTTCTTATGAATCAAAGCACAATATGCTTTATTGGAATAGCGAATCTTATCTCGGCCTAGGACCTGGGGCACATTCTTCGCTTGTCGATTTAGAGAAAGGAGAGTATTCCAGGTGGAGTAATCCAAAGTCAATTAAACATTATAGGGATTCATTAGGGAAGAGTTTTGTTTCGAATGTTCTTGAGATTAAAGAGTACATTAGAGATTCTTTCATGATGGGATTAAGGTTAAAGAAGGGTGTAAATTTAGAAAGATTGAGGTCTATAAAAGACTTTAAGATTAATGAAGTTTACCTAAAGGAACTTGAGTGTAAGAAGTTGATTTGCTATGATTCTAGATCTCTTTGCCTGACTAATTCTGGTTTTAATGTCTCGAATAAATTAATATTCGAACTTATTGAAAGTCTGGAGTTTATGTCTGATTAATTATTAAAGAACCAATGTAATATTTTTCATCTTCTATTCTTATTGCCTTACTAATTTGGTAAAGTGCCGGTCTTGAGAATCTTGCTTCGAATAAACCATTCTTAACTTTACAATAAGGAATGTTCTTGTTGAAATACAGACTCTTAATGTCTAATTCTTCTTCTGTAGAGTCATTAAGAACCACTTTTATCTCATGATTCTCAAGTATGTTGACAGTTCTTACAAGATAGGGTTTGTCTTCAAATTTTACATATGCTACGGAATCACCTTCTTTGATAAAGAACTCATTTTCTTGGTTAATTTCAAGGAATTTATAGTTGAATTTATATATTCCCTTGTGTGTAATAGGCTTCCCATCCTGAAACCAATTGC
>CAJIYY010000029.1 GCA_905181755.1 Candidatus Dadabacteria bacterium UBA1144 | reverse complement strand
TAAGGGATGTATGGGCTATCGGCCAAGGGTTACATCCTCTAATTAAGTTATGTATTTCCTCTGAGCTCTTCGCCCAATTAATGTGGCCGTCATTCTTTTCCATTTTAGGGGCAAATGTAGCTTGTCTTTCTTCTTGTTTGACTAAAGGCAGACTCGAACCTTTTTCGAGATTCTTAATTAGTTTTACTATCTCTTCTGCTCCTAAATCTGAAAGTTTCTCACTTAAACTAGCTGTTGTGTCATCTTCTTGAATTCTTAATTTGGTGCTACATATTATATCCCCCGTATCCATTCCGGCATCCATCTTCATTAAAGTTATCCCTGTTTCAGTATCACCATTGATTATAGATTTATTGATGGGTGCAGCACCTCTTAGCTTTGGTAGCAAAGAAGCGTGTATATTAATGCATCCGATTTTAGGAATATCTAGAAGTTCTTGAGTAAGTATTTTTCCGTATGCTGCTACGCAGATAATATCAGGAGATATAAGATTAATTTTCTTTACTAGCTCTACATTGTTCTTTATTTTTTCCGGTTGTACGCAATCAATTCTTTGATTTAAACAGAAATCTTTTACAGGGGTAAAGATAATATTTTTACCTCTTCCCACAGGCTTATCAGGTTGCGTGACTACAAGTTTTAAATCGAAGTTTGCCTTTAATGCAACAAGACTCTTAAGAGCAAAATTTGGTGTACCCATAAAAATAACTTTCATATTATTCAAAGAAGTCCAAGATGTTCCTTATATTTCTCCTCGCAAAGAATTTAATTTGATCGACATAGGAAGTTTTTCTAAAATAAACGATATTATTTTCTCTAAAGATAGTTATTCTCCCACCAATCTCAAACTCTCCTTCAAAAAGAGCTCTAGCAAAAATTCTTTTATATTTCATAGTATCAATTATTCCAAGAGTTAAAGGGGAGTCAAACCCTTCTGGGGTAACATAAAGAGTAGTATAGCTAGCAAGTCTACCTTCTAGTTCTTCGTTTTCATTAATCATTTCGCTACTGTCATTAATTTTTGGGATTAATTCATGATTAATTTTACTAGTGAAGAGTTCCCTGCTTCTTTTGTTGGAAGCTTTTTCAAGAATATTAACAAATATATTGTTACCCATGCCACCGATTGAATGACACAATGCTATTTGATTGTTTGAGACTTGCCTAGAATCAGAAACTAAATTTCTCATTTGATATACACAATCAATGATTTGAGCTAATCCGGTTGCTCCAACCGGATGGCCTCTTGATTTTAAGCCCCCAGACGGATTGATTGGTAGACTTCCAGTAATCCTGGTTTCCCCTCTCAATATATGAAGGTAGGACTCCCCTTCATTAAAGAAACCTAAATCTTCCGTATTAATCGCCTCGAAGCTTGTAAAGGCATCATGTACCTCTGCAAAGTTAATATCTTTAGGAGTTAGAGATGAGGCAGTATAGGCCTTTTTTGCAGCGAGCCTTGTGGCTGCAAAGTTGCTTAAAGATATTCTATTTTTAAGACTAACTGTGTCAGTAGCTTGACCCGATCCAGAAACCTTAACGTCTGTTTTTTTATAGGTCAATATTAGAGCTGTTGCTCCATCCGATATAGGAGAACAGTCATACATTTTTAAGGGGTTTGAAATAATCTTGCTATTGTTATAATCCTCCTCGGAGATTTCTTTTTGGAAGTGAGCTAGAGGATTAAGAGAACCATTATGGTGATTTTTGATTGCTATAGTCCTCATAATCTCACTCAGCAGCTCTTTGTCAATCTTATATTTAAGTTTGTAGGCCATGGTTACCATAGCAGCAAGTGAAGGCATACTTGCTCCAGAAAGTCTTTCATTCTCTTCTATAACTTTTGCTAAAATTTTTGTGACCTTTTGAGTATCAAGGCCTGACATTTTTTCTGCTGCAACAAGAAGTATATTGTCGTATGCACCAGAGCTAATCAAACTACACCCTAGGCTGAATATAGCTGCACCTGACGATGAGGCAGTTTCTATTCTTAGTGATGGGATTCCTTGAATATTCAAATAATCTGCAACAAGAGATGATATGTTAGAGTTGCTGCTGAACTCTTCAGGGTTCATTGCCCCAATAAGCAAACAGTCTAATTTCTTGTCCGTATTTTTTATGCATTCCTCGCCTGCCTTAGTTGTTAGATCTCTAAGTGAAGAATCTAAACGGCCAAATTTGGTCATAGAAACATTATCTATAAAAACTTCACGCATATATTTTTTATACTATCATATTGGTGATATTTAAGTGGAAACAATACTGCCAATTGTATATATTGTTATAATATGAAAAAATTCTTCGTCCCTCTTATTATTGCCTTGTCTTTACTTTTTTCTCTCCCTTTAGCTTCGGAATCCTTAAATAGTTCCGATTTACCTGACTTAATAGAAGAATTAACAGAGTCCGTCGTTAGAATTGAAACTACTAATCTGAGCAAGCAAAATGTCAACATTACTGGAGATCCATTTTTTGATGATTTCTTTAGGAGGCAATTTGGAGAAGATGTACAGCCCAGGACAACTAAAGGTCTTGGGTCAGGTTTTATATATTCTGACACCGGCCTTATCGTTACCAATTTCCATGTTATAGAAAATGCCGACGACATATCGATAGTTCTTAATAGTGGAGACCGCTACCCCGCCCGAGTTATCGGTTCTGATCCAAGGACAGACTTGGCTCTTCTTGAAATATCTTCTAATAGTCCTTTAGTTGAAGTTCAAATAGGAGATTCAGATAAGCTAAGAATCGGTGAGGGTGTTATTGCAATAGGGAATCCTCTTGGTTTCGGTGCTACTGTTACAACCGGAATAATAAGTGCAAAAGGCAGATACATAGATGGTCTTGGCACTTATGTTGATTTTCTGCAAACTGATGCCGCACTAAATAGGGGTAATAGCGGAGGACCTTTGTTTAATTTTAAAGGAAGAGTAGTAGGAGTGAATACGGCTATTGCCGCAAATGGGCAAGGTATTGGATTCGCAATTCCTATTTCAATGGCTCTTAATGTTATTGAAGACTTGAAGATTAATGGGAAGGTTCAAAGAGGTTGGATGGGGGTAGTCGTTCAAAAGATAACTCCTGAGATAGCAGATTCGTTGAGTTTGGAATCTACTAGAGGTGCCTTGATTAGCAGAGTCCTTAATGATGGACCAGCATTTAATGGGAAGCTAAAGAGAGGAGATATAATTCTTTATATTAATGAAGTTGAGATAGTTACTTACGAAGATTTACCAAAAGAGATAAGCAAATTAAAGCCTGGGACAGCTGTTAAGTTAAAAGTTTTAAGAGGCCTAGATGAGATAGTTCTTGATGTTATTCTGGGAGATGTCCCCGAAGTAAAGAATAGAAAGATTGCCAAGTCAGAGACTGGGGCAAAAAGATTTGGAATTATTGTAAATGAAATTCCAGATATTTTAGACAAGAAAAAAACAAAAATCATTATCTCTAATATTGCAAAGAACTTAGATGAAACAGGGACTTTTCAAAAGGGAGATGTCATACTTGAAATAAATAGGAATATCGTTGATGACGTTGAATCTTACGATGAAGTAATGAAGGGAATAAAGATAGGGCAGAATTGTCTTTTCTTAATTCAAAGAAGAACTAAGGATTCTGAAGTTACATTGTATAAGTCTGTGAAATCCAACTAACCCTTTTATTTTTTAAATGGTAGCCCTATTGATGAAGTGGAGGGAGATGCGTAACTTCGTTTAGGAATCAATCCTGATCTGATAGATCTTTCCACAGCTTCTACCGAGAGACCAAGTGCCCTAGAGAATTCCTCAGGGTAGTCAGATTTTGAAACTGCACTATTGAGCAGTATCCCATCATAACCAATTTCAAAAGCTTCACATACGTGAGATATCCTTCCTATCCCCGCATCAACTATTAGTGTAAGTTGAGGGAATTCCTGACGAATTTTTATTAGCTTCTCAGGGTTTTCCAGTCCTCGACCAGAGCCTATTTGAGAGCCCCATGGCATAATTACTTTGCAACCTATTGATTCCATTGCTTTTGCAAATTTAAAGTCATCTGTAGTGTATGGCAGGACTTCAAAGCCTTTTTTAATTAAAGTTTCAGCAGCTTTAATTGTATTTTTCATTGAAGGTTTCAATGTGATGTCATCTTCTATAACTTCAAGTTTAATTAAGTTTGTTTCGAAGATTTCCCTAGACATTTCAGCTGTTGCTATTGCCTCTCTAGATGATAAGCACCCAGCAGTATTAGGGAGAATGTGACATTTAGTTTTTTTAATTAGCTCAAAAAAAGCATTATCCTGACTTTTATTTACTCTTCTAATAGAGACTGTAACCATTTCGCATTTCAAGATTTTTATACAGTTCAAAAAAATCTTTGGCGATGGATAGCCGGAAGAACCTAAGATTATTTTTGTTTTTAACTTGATATCATAAATCTGCATTTATCCTCCAGGCTGGGCTGAGACTACCTCAATCTTATCTCCATTCTTAATATTCACATCTTGATACTTTGATTTAGGAACAAATTCGCCATTAAGAGCTATGGCATATGAAGTCAAAGACGAAAAATTAATCTCTATAAAATCTACCAAGTTGGCTTCTTTTTGAATCTGAACTATTTTACCATTAACCAAAATTTTCATAACATTTACTTATAAATGTAACTTAGATTCTTATCCTTCTTATCTTTAAGGCAATAGTCAACTACTAAATCTGCAATTACAGGAGAAAGTAGATATCCGTGTCTGAAAAGACCATTAGCAGATATGTAGTCTTTTTTTATTTTAATTTTTGGCAAATTGTCTGGATAAGCAGGCCTACAGTTTGTCGACAGTTTTATAATCCTTGCCTCAGAAAAGCTTTTGCAAATTGCAATTGAAGAATTTAATAACTCTAAACCTGAACGGATAGAGACAGGTGAGAAGTCCTCACTCTCAATTTCTGTGGATCCAATTAAATAAACACCCTTTTCTCTAGGGGCTATATAAACAGGATATCTAAAATGATTAAGCCTTACAGGCCTTGATATCTTTATTTCTGGGGCAACAACTTCTATTATTTCTCCCCTAACTGCACGAAGCTTGTTTTTATTGTTTAACGAAAGGAGGCCGCTACATTCGATTACATGATCAAAAATGATCTTTTCTTTATCAGCTAAGAAGATTGAGTTGTCCCGAATTTTCTTTACCTCACACCCAAATCTAACTTGAGAATCATTATCTAGCAGAAATTTTATTAAATTATCTACAATCTGATTGCAATCAATCTGTCCTTCTTCTTTAAAGAATAAGCCAATTAGCTCTGTCGAGTCGATTTCTGGCTCTAAGGTCTTTATTTTTTTATTAGAGAGGATACTAAAAGAAGAGTTGGTGTATTTGTTAATTCTGGAGCAAATTGATTTAATTTCAGATTCATGTTCTCGATCAGAAAGAACCAAGCTTCCTCGAGTCTTAAAAAATATTTTTTTCTTTAGGTCTTTTATAATTTCATTCCATCTTAAGGTAGAGTCGCAACCAAGGTCAAAGATTTTTTTATCGCTATGTATTAGTTCGCAATAAGGAGAAAGCATCCCAGCCGCCGTCATACTGCAGTTATTAAGACTTGGTCCTATTTCTTTTTCAAAGATTGTAACTTTATGGCCTAGCTTGAGGAACTTATAGGCAACTAAAAGGCCCATGATCCCGCACCCTACGATTCCGATATTTTTCTTCACTTAGTTATTTTACACAATGTGGGAAGATGTTGTTAAAATACGGTTCTTATATGCTATATTCTTAATGATGTTTTTTTCTTATATTAAAAGTTTTATCTTTAAGTTTATTGTAGCCTTGTTAGGCTTAGGCCTTGTTCTTAGCCTTGGTGTTGGCTCTGATATAATCTCTTTTGGTATGTCTGATAAGGTTATAGCTAGTATTAACAAGCAGGATATAACTTTAGAAGAATTTAATTATTTCAGAAGAGCAAGGTATCTGCAAATACCAAAAAAGCTCCTTGGAGACAAAAAAGCTTTAGAGATTATTGATAAAGAAATAATTGATACTATTGCAAGAAGAAAATCGTCTTCAATTGAGGCGACTAGTTTGGGATTGTACGTTTCTGATGCAGAGCTAAAAGAGAAAATAAGCGATACGGAATTGTTCAAACGAGGTGGTTCTTTTATTGGTTTTGATTCGTATGAAGAAAAGGTTAAAAATGTTTTTGGACTAAATGTAGAAGTTTTTGAGGAAATACTTAAGGAGGAAATTCTTAATGACAAACTAAAGTTCTATATTACCTCATTCATTTATGTCTCCCAGAAAGAGGTTGAAGTTAAATATAGAGACGATTCTTCAAAATTAAACTTTTACATCATTAGGCCTAATACTTCGAATGAAATAGTCAGAGATTTTACAGAAGATGAGATAGTTTCTTTTATCGAGAGCAAGAAAAATAGCTCTGATAAATCAAATTTTACCTATATGGTAACAGAACTAGATTACGAGTATTTAACACAAGATGTAAAAATTTCCCAAAAAGATATTGATACCTTTGTGTTAAATTATTCATCCAATGATTCTGATATTCCTGATGAAGATGCAAGGAAGTTGATTCGTCAAAGGATTGCTCTCAATATCTTTCCAAAGAAATATCAATACTTCTCCACCTTAGCTGAGACGAAAAATTTTGATGAAATTGTAGAAGAAGCTGGATTGATTGGAAAAGTTAAGAGCTTTAGTTTAGATTTGGCGGCAAAGTCTCTACCTGAAGATTTGCTAAAGAAGATAAGAGCGTCTAATTTTGATCAGAGCAAAGCTTATGTCCATTTCTCTGGTGATGCTATATATTTGGTCTCAGTTCTTAATAGAACGATTCTGACGAGACAGCAGGCCAAGGCAGCTCTTAATGAAAACTATCTCTTGGAATATGAGAATAGGATACTTGGCGATTTATTGAAGATTGATAAATCAAATAATCGATTAGTCTTTGAATCAATAAAAAATAATAGTGATTATACTTATGAGTACAATTACAATCTAAGTTTTGGTGATTTTAATAAGGTTCTAGGTAGCAAAATTGATTTCGATTCATTAAAGGAAGAGGTTTTTGTTAATCAGATAATATATGATGGATCTGAAAGATTTATAATCTTTATTGAAAAAATAAGAAAAGCAGATCAAGATTTCCTTTTGTTGGATAAAGATAAAATAGTAAAAGACCTATCTTTATATAGAAAAGAAAAGATTTATCGTATTTTCTTGTCTGAAATTTTTGATAACTCAATCATTAAATACAATAAAAAGTATATTGATTAGTTTTGCCATAGTCGACATTAAGAATATTAACTATTGCCTTTATAACTAATCTATCTTATTATTTGCAAAAATGAGAATAAAGTCCTTATATATTAAAGGTTTTAAGACTTTCTATGAAAAATCAATTATAAATTTTGATTCCGAAATTTCCACCATAGTTGGGCCCAATGGATGTGGAAAGACCAATCTGCTTGATGCGATGAGGTGGGTGCTAGGAGAACAGAACCCCAGGCTTTTAAGACTTGACTCAATGTCCCAAGTCGTTGCAGATGGTAATGATAATCTCCCTAGGCAGAATTTTGCTGAAGTATCCTTATTGATTGAAAATGAGGATGATGTTGATTTTGTTGAAACTGAGATAAAAAGAAAACTCTATAGATCTGGAGAAAGTGAATATTATTTAAATGGAACCCAGTGCAGGCTTAAAGATGTAACAGATGTTGTAATGTCAGCTGGGGCAGGATCAAGAAGCTTTACTATCATACCCCAAGGACAGATTGATACTTATATAACTTCGAAACCTGAAGAGAAGAAAAATCTAATTGATGAAGCTGCAGGTCTGTCTATATATAAATCTAAAAGAGCAGAAACAGAAAGAAAAATACTGTTAGTTGAAGATAATTTAGAAAGAACTAGAGACATTCAGTTGGAGATAGGAAAGCAAAGAGACTCACTTGAAGAACAAGCAAAGAAAGCAAATGAATATTCCCAGTTAGTCGAGAGATTTAAGAGCTTGGAGAAGTTGTTTTATAAGAATAGGTACAGGGATCTTGCTGTACGACTATCTAAATCGTTAGATGAAAAGAATAGGTTCAATAACTACACCCTGCAATTAGAGAAAGAGAGAAGTGAGATAAAGATAAATATCGCCACAAATCAGCGACAGCAGGAAGAGGTAGTAGGTCTGCTTGATGAGCTTAATTCTTCGCTCTTCAAGCTAAAGGAAGAAAAAATCGGTACAAGTTCGCAAGTTAATATCTTACAGAAAGAGAACCTTTTATTAATTGAAGAATTAGAGAGAGCAAAGAGCTCCAAGAGTGATTTTAAGGAAGAGGTTGACGGAGTTATCTTGCAAACTGAAAACGTAGATAAAAACTATGAAGTTTTAGAAAGAAAATTGATCGATATTAATGAACAGGTAAATTTTTCTTCTTCTTTGGAAAACGGAAGTAGTTTGGGATTATCTCAGGATGAGGTTAAAGATAAGTTGCTAGACGCTGTAGAAAGATACTCTTCTTCGAAAACTAGCTATTCAATTATTGAAAATGAGCTGAATGACCTATCAGCAAGACAGTCTAATTATGAGGTTGAGTCCAAGAAGTTGGAGAAATCTATATCAGATATTAAAATAAAAATGAAAGAAATTAGAGATAATTCAATAAGACTTGAGTCTATAAGGGATAATTGCTTAAAAAATAAAAAAGAAGAAACCGAGAGCTTATTTGAAGGTAATGCTAGACTCAAGGAAATAAACGGAAAGTATTTAAAGATTAACTCCGACATCGAAGCCACGAAGTCTAGGGTTAAAGTTTTAGAGAACATTGAGTCAACATATGGTTGGCTACCGGAAGGGATTAGGAACTTCGTTCACCAGTTGAAAGGTAAAAGTATTGACGGGACTGTTTCTGATTTTGTTAAATCCAAAGAAGGTTATGAAAAAGCTATAGAGTCAGCCTTAGGAGAAAAGTTAAAGTGGATTCTAATTAACAATGAGAAAAATACAATTGATACAATTGAAAAATTTAAGAGTACTTGCACAGGAAGGGGGACCTTTATTTCTTTAGACAATAGAAAGGTAGCAGGCGGTAGTCTTAATGTGAATCGAACAAGAATAATGGATTGTATAGAATGTAATCAAGAAAATCGTCCCTTTCTTGCCTCAATCCTGGGAGATACCTATGTTACCGATTCTATCCTTGATGCAATAAAGGCTCGAGATGAATTTCCTGGCTTTAATTTTGTGACTAGAGACGGCGAATTCTTTGATTCTAATGGTTCCATATCTGTTGGATCAGCCCCGGATAATATCTTGCAAATAAAGGATGAAATAAAAGATTTAAACAAACTTAAAGTGGAACATGATAAGGATATAGACCTAGTTGGGATTGAGATTAAAAATATAGAAGATGAGATTTTTGATATAAACAATAGAATAGGGTCCTTTGATGCTGAAATTGCTTCATACTCAGAATCATATGATTCTATAGCCAAGAGGCTTAACGAATTTAATCTAAAATTGTCTGCTGAAACCTCTTTAAACGAAAACATGAAATCTCAATTTAGTGAATTAGAGATAAACCTTACTTCTAAGAGGAAGAAGCTCGAAGAGATTTATTCTGAAATTAATATAATTATAGGGGAAAAGAATGAATTTGAAAAAAAGTTCAATCTTTTAGAAAAAGCAAAATATATATCTAGCTCTAAAGCTGTAATGGAATCTAAGAGGAGTGAGATTGAGAATCTTCAGGCCTCGCTTAATGAGCAAGGTGATTCGAGAAAGAATTTAGGAGAAAGAATCAACCTGATTTCCATAAAAATAGAAAGAGAGTCTTCCAGGATAGTTGATTTAGAAGATAAGATTGAATCCAACTCTATAGAACTAGGAGAATTGAAAGACACTTTTGAAGATTTTAATGAAAAAGAGAATTGTTCAATTTCCGAAATCGGAAATGCGAAGAATAAGTTATCGGAAGCTAAGAATTTTTTGCTTAATCTGACTGCTCAGAAGCAAAACAATGAAGATATAATCGATGAAAGAAGAAGTGAGTCGTTAAATTTTGATTCAAATATTCAAAAAGTAGAATTGGAGATAGCTCAGCTTATTGAGAGCATTAATCCTGAATTTAATAACTATGATATAGAGCTTATCTCGAGTGATGAAGACATACAGATTGAAGAACTCGAGAAAGACGGTTCTTTGTCTAAGTCTAAGTTTGTGAAACTGCAAAATTCCATAGAAGGTTTTGGCCCGGTTAACTTATTGGCACCTGAGGAGTTCCAAAAGCTTAAAGATAGATTTGATTTTACGGATTCTGAGATTAATGATTTAGATGAATCTCTTAATAATCTTAATAAGGCGATGGCTAAGATTGATAAGGAATCCGAGACAGCTTTTATGGAGACATTTAACAAGATAAGCAGTAAGTACGATGAGTATATTAAAGTATTATTCGGTGGGGGAGAGGGAAAACTGATCCTGACAAATCCAACCTCACTTAAAGATACTGGAATTGAAGTAATGTTAAAAATTGGTTTAAAGAAATATAGAACTCTAAAATCATATTCTGGAGGAGAAAGAGCTTTGGCTGGTATTGCCTTGTTGCTTTCCGCGTACTTTGTTAAGCCAGCACCCTTCTTACTTCTTGATGAAGTCGATGCACCATTAGACGACAAGAATATAACTAAATTTGGTCTTATGTTAAAAGAGATTTCAAAAAAATCTCAAGTAGCGATTATAACTCATAATAAAAAAACAATGAAGTTCTCGAATAAGCTTATCGGAATCACATCAAAGTTAGAAGGTCTAAGTGAAGTTATTCCTGTAGACTTGTCAGAGTGATCTTCTAAGATTTGAATTTGCAATGTTAAACATAATCAAAAAAATATTTGGTTCCGACAACAAACGAGAACTAGCTAGAATTAATAAAATAGTCATTGCTATAAATAATCTTGAAGAGAGTTTTTTAAATAATTCAGATTTAGAACTTAAGAATGAAATTGAGACTATTAAAACTCAAGTATCAAAGTCAGAAGACTTGGATGTTTACATTGATAGAGTTTTAGCTATTACTAGAGAGGTTTCTAAAAGAAAATTAGGGATGAGACCCTTTGATGTTCAACTCGTAGGCGCAATAATCCTACATGAAGGCAAAATAGCAGAAATGAAGACAGGGGAAGGTAAAACTCTTGTGGCCTCTATGTCTGTTGTGCTGAACTCTTTACATAGCAGTGTGCATCTAATAACAGTTAACGATTATTTAGCTAGAAGGGATGCCTTATGGATGTCTCCAATATATATGTCCTTGGGTCTGAAGGTGGGTATATTAAATAATGACTCTTCCTTCCTTGTTCATTGCGATGACTTAGAAAACTATTCCTTAGTAGAGACAAAAAGAAAAGATGCCTATTCAGCTGATATTGTTTACGGAACAAATAGTGAGTTTGGCTTTGATTATTTAAGAGACAACATGAAGTACTCTATGGAAGAGCTTGTCCAATCTGGTCATTTTTTTGCAATAGTGGACGAAGTTGATAGTATCTTGATTGACGAAGCAAGGACACCTTTGATTATCTCTGGTCCTACAGAGAGTTCAGTTATTAATTATCTTCAGATTAATAATCTTGCTAAAAGTTTAAGTCAAGATGATATTACTAAAGATGAGAAAACTAAACAAGTTTTTATTCTTGATTCTGGGATAGAAAAAATTGAAAAAAATCTAGATTTATCTAATCTTTATGACCCTAGTAACCTGTCAACTGTTTCCTCGATTAATCAGGCCTTAAGGGCTCTACATATGTATGAGAGAGATAAGGATTATGTAGTAGAGAACGAAAAAATTGTAATAATAGATGAGTTTACTGGAAGGTTAATGCCAACTAGAAGATGGGGCGAAGGTCTTCACCAGGCGGTAGAAGCTAAAGAGAATTTGAATGTTGAAGAAGAGAATCAAACACTTGCATCTATAACAATTCAGAACTACTTCAGGATGTACAAAAAGTTGTCAGGTATGACCGGAACAGCGGATACAGAAGCCCGTGAGTTTGATAATATTTATGATTTAAAAGTTGTAGTGATTCCCACAAATGCACCCATGATAAGAGAAGATTTGAATGATTTAATTTATAGAACAGAGAAAGAGAAATTTAATGCTGTAATTGAAAGTATTATAGATTTTAACAACAAGATGAACCCAGTTTTAGTAGGAACTATATCTGTTGAAAAATCTGAGGAATTAAGTAGAGCATTAAAGAAAAGAGGTGTTGAGCACAAGGTGTTAAACGCTAAAAATCATGAATATGAGTCTGATATCATTGCTGAAGCAGGAAGATTGAAAGCTGTAACAATTGCGACCAATATGGCCGGCAGAGGAACGGATATTAAATTAGGAGGGAATCCTGATTATATTTCAGAGGAAAATAATCAGGGGAAGACCTCAATTGATATAATAGAAAGAGAGAAGAGGGAGATTCTGAACCTTGGGGGCTTAGTCGTTCTAGGCACTGAAAGACACGAATCAAGAAGGATAGATAATCAACTTAGAGGAAGGTCTGGAAGACAAGGTGATCCAGGCAGAAGCCAATTCTTTGTTTCGATGGAGGATGATTTAATGAGGCTTTTTGGATCTGAAAGGATTTCTTCAATGATGACAAAGTTTGGCTGGAAAGAAGGCGAGCCTATAGAGCATAAAATGATTACAAATTCACTCGAGAACGCACAAAAAAAAGTTGAGGGGAGAAATTTTGATATAAGAAAATACTTACTAGAATACGATGACGTCCAGAATAAACAAAGAGAAGTGATTTATGGGATAAGGAACAAGCTCTTAAGGGATGAACAAATTACGGAGACATTGTCACTTATATCAGAGCAGGTTTTTTTAGATATTGAGGGGTCTTATTCCGACTCTAAGACTTTAACAGAGGATGACTGCCGCTCAATAGTTACTACCCTGGGTTTTGATTTTGATTCTGAATTTGCTAGCTTAGAAGAGCTTAATCCTCTTGTAGAGTCTAAAATTAATGAAAAAATCACGTCACTTGGAGAACTATACGCCCCTGTTTCAAAGTATATTTTACTTACCACTTTAGATATGAGCTGGAAAGAGCACTTGCTAGCGATGGACTACCTGAGAGATAGTGTTGGCTTAAGAGCTTATGGACAAAAAAATCCTTTAAATGAATACAAGAAAGAAGGCTTTGATATGTTTGAGGAGATGATAGAAAGCTTTAATTATGACGCACTAAGGAGTTTCTTGGCGGTTCAACCAGCAACGCCTGAACAAATAGTTGAGTTAGAGAATCAAAAAAACAATCAGGATAAGGTTCAATATGTTAGCGATACAGAGATTATAGAAGATAAAGAAAATGTAGATTTTAAAGAGAAAGAAGAAGATAATAAAGGTAGGATTAGGGCAATTGCCAGGACAAAGATGGAAAAAGAAAAGAATAAGAGAAGGATTTTAGAGAAGAAGAAGAGAGTACAGAGGAAAAAGCAAAGGAAATGATGAGAAACCTAAGGATTACTGCATCTTCTATTTTAAGTATATTAATTCTTTTGGGCCTAATGTTCTTCTTTTCAGTAGGCTTTGG
Organism: Candidatus Dadabacteria bacterium UBA1144; assembly: GCA_905181755.1. GTDB lineage: Bacteria > Desulfobacterota_D > UBA1144 > UBA1144 > UBA1144 > TMED58. The sequence continues at coordinate 6,995 of CAJIYY010000029.1, read as the reverse complement.
GATTGTTCTTCTAATTTTCTTTGTAACAAAGTTGTACGGAACATTCTTTAAGAAAAAATCTGTTAAGCCAGATATTTCTAATCCAAAATCTCAGCCCGAAGATAATCCTGATATTGTTGATGTAGATAAGGATGACTATAAAATAGACTAAATATTGTCAATGTTATTAGCTAGTTGGATATCTAAATCAGATAATCCCCCAATAGAGTGGGTTGATAGATAAACTTCAACTTTATTGTATGTGTTTGACAAGGTTGGGTGATGATCTAGTTTCTCAGACTCAATCCCTATTTGAACAATAAATCCTAGGGCATCTGAAAAGTTTGAAAAGATGAATTTTTTATAAAGTTGATTTTTCTTTATAGACCAAGTTGGAACCAAAGTTTTAGTTTTTTTTAAGGAAAGTGCTTTTATTTTTTTTACCATAAATTCAAGATATACAGAAAATATTAACAAGTCAAAAAAATAAATTATAATAAGAAAATGCATCAAGCTTATTTATCATTAGGCTCTAACCTCGGAGATAGAGAGTCAAACTTAAAAATGTCCATTAAGAGGCTATCTGCTTATCCTCTATTGCCTAATGTTTTTGACGATCAATCAAGAGGTTCTGAAGTCATACCTGACGATAGAGCATTGATCAAAATAGAGAAAATATCTAGTATCTACGAGAGTTCTCCAATTGGAGATATTCCACAAGGTAAGTATCTAAATATTGCACTAAAGATATCAACTTTATTAGCTCCCATTGAGCTTTTGCAGATCTTCAAGGCTATAGAGCTAGACTTCGGAAGAGACTTAAGCGAGAGGCAGAAGCCTAGAGCTATTGATATAGATATAATTTTTTTTGATTTATTAAATTTTAAGGACAAAAACTTGCAGATTCCTCATCCAAGATCTCATCTAAGAGCTTTTGTCTTAATGCCTTTAATAGAGTTGGATTCGAATCTAATACATCCAACTCTTAATAAGCCTTTATTGGAAATTCTATCAGGTTTGGAAGATCAGGATATTGTTAAATTAGATGCGATTAATTATTGAAAACTATAAATGAATGTATATCATTTTTATATGGATATAAAGCCTGCAAAGTTTAAGCTAGGGGAAGTAGTAAGACATAGAAAATTTGATTTTCGGGGAATAATCTTCGATGTCGACCCTATCTTTGATAATACCGATGAATGGTTAGATAGGATTCCAGAAGATAGAAGACCAAGTAAGAACCAGCCTTTTTATCATATTCTTGCAGAAAATGAAGATAAGAGTGTTTATATAGCCTATGTCTCTCAACAGAACCTTGTTGAAGATTCTGACAAGAACCCATTTACTCATCCATCGGTTAAGCTAATCTTCGATGGGAAAGATACTGACGGAAACTATATTGTAAAACAATCAACCAATTGATTCTTCTAGTGATTTAAGTGTATTCCACAGCAGCATGGTTATTGTCATTGGACCTACTCCGCCTGGAACAGGTGTTATAAGACTGCAGACTTCTCTAACTCCATCAAAGTCTACATCTCCTGCTAGTTTTCCATTTTCAAGCCTATTAATGCCCACATCTATTATTACCGCCCCTTCTTTTACCATTTCTTTTTTTACAAAGTGAGCCTTACCAATTGCCGCAACTATTATGTCTGCATTCTTTAATACTTCATTTAGATTTCTTGTTCTAGAATGGCAAATTGTCACCGTAGCATTTTTTTGTAAAAGTAGAATCGCTGCAGGCTTACCTACTATATTGCTTCGACCCAATACGACAGCATTTTTTCCCTCTATTTCAACATTATAGAATTCTAGCATTTTAATTATTCCATGCGGCGTACATGGAATAAATTTTGGCTGCCCTTCAAAAAGGTAACCTGCATTTATGGGATGGAATCCGTCAACATCTTTCTCAGGTGAAACAGAGTTTAGTACAAGTGATTCGTTAATGTGAGACGGAAGTGGCAACTGAACGAGTATGCCGTTAATTTTATTATCGTTATTTAGTTTATCTATTAGAGAAAGAAGTTCGTCTTGGGTCGTAGACTCGGACAGTTTATGCTCTTCCGAATATATTCCAACATCTTCGCAAGATCTTCGTTTATTTCTAACATAGATTTGTGATGCTGGGTCTTCTCCGACAAGTACTGCAGCTAGTCCGGGCACTCTTGAAAACTCTTTTTGTATTCTCTGTGCTTTTTCTTTAATTACATTTCTGATTTTTTCAGATACCAGTTTTCCGTCGATTATTTTATCACTCATATTTTAGTTCTCCTATGCAAAATGGTTTAATGGCCCACAACCCTTTCCAATGTTAAAGGAATTCTTTATTGCGTTATTTGTAAATTTTTTTGCTTTCTTTGTCGCACTTAATAAATCCATCCCTAAGGCTATATTACCAGAAATTGCGGCAGATAACGTACACCCAGTTCCGTGTGTATTTTTAGTATTATGGCGCTTCCCAGATATGGAGACTGTTCTGTTGTTAAAATTTAGATAGTCTACGGAATAGTCTTTATTACTAAGGTGCCCTCCCTTTATAAGTATATTTCTAGCTCCTAAAGATCGAAGTCTCTTAAAGCACTCCTCTATATCAGAATGAGATCTTATTCTTTTCATTTTTGTCAGCTCTAGAGCCTCATGTATGTTTGGAGTAAGCAAGTAAGACTTAGGAATAATATTTTTTTTGAAGAAATTTATTGAGCTAGTTTTTAGAAGGTAGTCCCCAGATTTAGAGATCATAACAGGGTCTATAATTATGGGAATTGTTTTAAGCTCTTCTAGTGACTCGCTCACAACCTTCATAATGACTGAGTCGTATAGCATGCCAATTTTAATTGCTGATATTTCAAAGTCTCTCTTTATTGCTTCAATCTGATTGAAAATCAGATCCGCCGAAAGTTTCTTTATTGAAATAACTTCTTTAGTGTTTTGCGCTGTGATGCATGTTATAGCTGTTGCAGCAAAAACCTTAAGAGTGTTCAGAGTTTTTATGTCTGCTTGGATTCCGGCACCCCCGCCTGAATCAGAACCAGCTATGCATAAGACTATTGGCACATTTTGTTTCATTACTTAAATAATATATTAAAGGATTTTGGGTTATATAAAAGATTAGTTTCGATTTTGATGGGTAATTGAAGATATAGATGCGTATTTTTGGTTTTAAAATATCTTAATTTTGTCTTTTATTTAGTGTAAAATATATTATTATCCTTTCTTGGTTTTGTTATGAAAAAAAATAGGCTTTTATATGAGAAACAGTTTGAACATGACGCATGTGGTGTTGGATTTGTTGCTGATATTAATGGTAAGAGAACAAACAAGATTCTTCAAAAAGCCCTAGAGGGTGTAGTGAATCTTACCCATAGGGGAGCAGTAGGAGGAGACAAAAAGACAGGGGATGGGGCAGGTGTCCTAACCCAAATACCTTTTGAACTTTTTAACGACTTCTTTGCTACTAATAATGTTAAAGATATAACCTTAGGAAACTTAGCTGTTGGAATGTTTTTTTTGCCTAGAGCTGAGACCCCTGAATTTGATAAATGTCTTGAGACCATAAAGGAAACGATTGCAGAAAGTTTTAATTTAATTGGAGTACGAGAAGTTCCAACCAATCCTTCTTCTATTGGCGTTAAGGCAAGAGAAAGTCTGCCAGAAATATATCAATTCTTTATTTCAACTAATGATTTCTCTAATCAGGGTAATCTTGAGAGAGATTTATATAAACTAAGAAAAATAATAACAAACAAGCTTGGCTCTATCGACAATTATTATTGTTGCTCATTCTCGTCTAGAACTATTTTATACAAGGGGATGTTGCAGGCCCATCAACTTGATCAGTTCTACTTAGATTTGAGAAATCCGAATTTCAAGACTTCTCTAGCTATTTTTCATCAAAGGTATAGCACTAATACTTTTCCTGACTGGAAAAGGGCGCATCCCTTTAGAACCCTAGGTCATAATGGAGAAATAAACACAATTCAAGGAAATAGGAATTGGATGAAGGCCAGGGAGAATTGTGCAATTTCTGAGGTTTGGAATGAAGACGTAGAGTTGTTGAAACCCTTCATAGACGATGAAGGAAGCGACTCTTCTGAGCTTGATAATGCTCTTGAATTAATGATGCTATCAGGAAGGAGTATTCTAGAATCTATTTGCATGCTAGTTCCCGAAGCTTATGAAAAGAATTCCGATTTACCTCCAGAGACCAAAGCCTTTTATGATTATAGCTCATGTATAGTTGAGCCTTGGGATGGCCCCTCAGCTATTGTTTTTACAGATGGAAGATATATCGGGGCAGTTTTGGACAGAAATGGGTTGAGACCCATAAGGTACCATATAACTAAAGACGATATGATAGTTCTTGGATCGGAAGCAGGAATGCTAAACCTCAATCCGAAAGATATAGTTAGGTCTGGTAGAGTTGGTCCTGGAAAAATATTAGCAGTAGATACAAAAGAAAAAGTAATACTTTTTGATAAAGAGGTAAAAGAAGGTATCTCTAGTAGTAAAGACTTTACTAAGTGGACTAATGATAAATTCTTAAGCGCTAATCAAATAATTCAATCATCAGAAGTTGACATTGATGAGCAATCTCATATTGAGGAAGACAGTCTCCTTTTGCTACAAAAAGCTTTTGGTTACTCACTTGAAGACCTAGAGAGATTAATTGAACCAATGAGCTTGAGTGGCAAGGAGCCAATTGGCTCAATGGGTGACGATACACCAATAGCTGTACTTTCTTCAAAGCCCCAATCTGTCTTTTCTTACTTTAAGCAAAGGTTTGCACAGGTTACCAACCCACCTATTGATCCATATAGAGAGGATAGTGTGATGTCTTTAAGGGTAGTTCTGGGGGACAAGTCAAATTTCTTTGATAAGATATCAGACGCTAGCAATTATTTATTCTTCGATTCTCCTGTTTTAACAAATAAAGAGTTTGCATGGATAAGAAATCTAAATTCAACCTCTTTTAATGTTTCAGAATTAAGCACATTGTTTGATTCAGATAAAGAGAATGGATTAAGATTATCCTTAGACACTCTTAAAAATAATGCAATTGAGAAAGTTAATAATGGAGCAACAGTTTTGATTCTATCTGACAGGGGGATATCAGAGAAGAAGTGCCCGCTGCCAATAATGCTTGCCGTAAGTGCTATTCACAACGCATTGATACTGTCAGGAAAGAGAATGAGTGTATCTATTGTAGTTGAAAGTGGCGAGGTAAAAGAGGATCACCACATTTGCTGTCTTTTAGGCTATGGAGCTTCTGCGGTTAACCCCTATTTGGCTTTTGCAAGTTCTTCAAGTTGGATGAGTAAGTTTGAAGGAGATCTTAAGCAATATGAGGCTAACTACAAGCTAGCTTTAGAGAGAGGAATTTTGAAAGTTATGTCAAAGATGGGAATTAGTACCGTGGCTAGCTATACGGGCTCTCAAATCTTTGAGATTATTGGGATTGACGAAGACACTTCAAATGAATTTTTTCCTGGAACAGTAAGTAGGTTGGGCGGGGTATCGCTAGATAATTTCCAATCAGACACTTTGTTCCTTCACTCAAGAGCTTATCGTGAACCTGATGACAAACTTAAAGAAAAAGGTGTTTATAGATTTAGGAAAGACGGAGAGTATCATTCTCTTAATCCGCCTGTATTTAAGGCAATAAGAAGAGCTTCCAAGACTGGAACTTATGAGGACTATAAAAAATTTGTAACCATGTCAGAGAATAGACCACCTGTCCTTATTAGGGACTTGCTAAAGTTTAGTTCTGATATAGAAATTAATATAAATAAAGTTGAACCTGTTGAAGAAATTCTGAAAAGATTTAGGACAGGCGCAATGTCGCATGGAGCTTTAAGCACTGAGGCTCATGAGGCTGTAGCTATTGCTATGAATCAGATTGGTGGAAAAAGTAATAGTGGTGAAGGCGGAGAGAACCCAGACAGATTTACCGTAGATAAAAATGGAGATTTAAGAAACAGCGCAATTAAGCAAGTAGCATCTGGGCGGTTTGGAGTAACTCCAGAATATTTAGCTTCTGCAAAACAGATTGAAATTAAGATGGCTCAGGGCGCTAAGCCTGGAGAAGGAGGCCAAATTCCTGGAGAAAAAGTTACTCAAGAAATTGCATCTCAGAGGTTGTCAATCCCTGGAGTCGGACTAATTTCTCCCCCACCTCATCATGATATATATAGCATAGAGGACTTGGCTCAACTGATTTATGACTTGAAGCACTCGAACCCTGAAGCGAAAGTTGGAGTCAAGCTAGTGTCTGAAGTTGGAGTAGGAACTGTTGCCGCGGGCGTGGTGAAGGGCTATGCTGATTATGTTCAGATTTCTGGTTGCGAGGGTGGAACTGGAGCTTCACCATTAGGCTCTATTAAACATGCAGGCATACCTTGGGAGATGGGACTAGCTGAAACTCAACAAGTTTTGGTAATGAATGATTTAAGAGGAAGGGTTTGTTTAAGCGTAGATGGGGGTTTTCAGAAAGGATCTGATGTTGTAAAAGCTGCAATCCTGGGTGCTGATGAATTTGGATTCGGTACTTCAGTTCTCGTTGCTTTAGGCTGTGTGATGGCTAGGCAATGTCATGTTAACACTTGCCCTGTTGGAATTGCTTCTCAGAAACCAGAGCTTAGAAAAAAATTTCCAGGAGTACCACAGGACGCAATAAACTATCTTTATTCTATTGCATCCGAGGTCAGGGAAATTCTAGCTAGTATTGGTGTTGAATCCCTTGATCAGATAATAGGCAGGACGGAATACTTAAAGGCCGATACTAATGCTGATTTTCAGAAAACTAATAATATTGACTTGTCTAGACTAATTGCAGATCCAGACCCACTTAATGAGAAAACTAGAAAGAGAGTAATGGAAAACAATACTAGGAATGAAGACCCTATAGACTATGAATTAATCAATATCTTTAGCTCAAGTATTCATGAGTTTAAGAAGAATTCTTTTGATATGTTAATAAGAACCAAGGATAGGTCGGTTGGGGCAATCTT
>CAJIYY010000028.1 GCA_905181755.1 Candidatus Dadabacteria bacterium UBA1144 | reverse complement strand
CCGCATAATGGTTGTAGACCACCGGCAAAGAGAAGAGTTTAGAGGTATAAATTGTCAAGATATACAGGACCAACAACAAAATTGTCAAGAAGGGAAGGCCAGGAGCTTTTTCTAAAAGGCGATAGATCTTATTCAGACAAAGCTGCAAGGAGATTGGATGTCAAACCTGGTCAAGCACAGTCAAATTTTAGGCAAAAATATTCTGAATATGCAATTAGATTAAGAGAAAAACAAAAGCTTAAAAGAATTTTTGGTCTAACCGAGAAGCAGTTTAGAAATAACTTCATAAAAGCTTCTAAGCAAGACGGTGTTACAGGAGATAATCTTATCTCAAACCTTGAAAGAAGATTAGATAATGTTGTTTACAGGCTTGGTATGCTTAGCTCTAGAAGCGAAGCAAGGCAATATGTTAATCACGGTCATGTATTAGTTAACAATAAGAAGGTTGATATTCCATCATATATCATTTCATTGAATGATATTGTTGAGTTAAAAGAAAAGATTAAAGACAATATTAGAGTCAAGAGTTCAATTGAATCAGTAGCTAGGAGAGGAGTTCCTGACTGGTTGGAGTTGAATCCAGAAAAAATACATGGGACGATTAAAAGATTACCTAATAGAGAAGATTTTAAGCAACCTGTTGACGAACAATTAATTATTGAGTTTTACTCAAAATTATAGGAGAAATAAATGGAATTTCAGATGAACTGGCTTGGTCTTCATAGACCAAAATCTATTCAGATTGATCAAAAGTCAAGAACTGATAGTTATGCTAAATTCACGTGCCAACCATTAGAGAAAGGTTATGGTGTTACAATCGGTAATACTTTAAGGAGAATACTTCTTTCATCTCTACAAGGTCCTGCAATTACAGCAATTAAGATGGAAGGTGTAATGCATGAATTCTCTACAATTCCAGGTGTTACAGAAGATGTAACAGAAATTGTTTTAAATCTTAAACAATTAAAGTTAAAGATGCATACTTACGAGAAACAAGAGGTATCACTTAGTGTCTCCGGAGAAGGTCAAGTTAAAGCTTCTGATATTCAACTTAATCAGAATATCGAAATCGTAGATCCTGATCAATATATTGCTACAATGTCAGATGGGGCAAAGCTCGATATGACTTTGACAATTGAAATGGGAAGGGGCTATGTTCCTGTAGAGTCAAGAGATGAAAATTCAGATCATACTATAGGAGAAATTCAGTTAGACGCTATTTATTCTCCAATAGTTAAAGTCAATTATGGAATTACTAGTGCTAGGGTAGGTAGAAGAACAGATTTTGAGAAGCTTACATTGGAAGTTTGGACAAATGGAACAATTACACCTGAAGATGCTGTAGCTTATTCATCAAAAATAATAAAAGAACAATTTACAGTATTTATTAATTTCAATGAAGAAGAAATAGATGCAATTCCTGCTATAGAAGACATCAAAGAAGAGATTACTGGTGGAGAAGATGTCTTGTTTACGAAAGTAGAAGATTTGGACTTCTCAGCCCGTTCACTAAATTGTTTAAGTAAGGCGAATATTAAGTTTCTTGGAGATTTAATTCAATTAACTGAAGACGATCTTTTAAATTTGGAAAACTTTGGTAAACGTTCTCTTTATGAAGTACGAGATGTTGTAGCATCGTTTTCATTAAAATTAGGCGAAGACATTAATAGAGATTTATATTTTGAACAAAGAAAGAAAAAAGAAGAAACTGAAGTAAGCGAAGAAGGTTAATTTTATGCGACATAGAGTAAGAAAAGGTAAATTAGGACTTAAAACTGAACATAGACTGGCTTTGCTCAGGAATTTATGTACTGAACTCTTTCGACATGGAAGAATTACGTCGACAGATGTAAAAGTAAGAGAATTAAGAAGGTTCAGCGAAAAAATTATTACAACTGCCAAGACAGATTCTGTTCATGCCCGAAGATTGGTTAATACTAAAATTAAGGACAAAGAAGTTCTTAAAAAATTATTTGAGGAAATAGCACCAGCTTACTCTCAGAGACCAGGAGGGTACACTAGAATTGTTAAATTAAATTTTAGAAGGGGTGATGCCGCCCCTGTCTCTCTTATTGAATTAGTAGGCATGCAGGTTCCATTTGTAGTTAAACAAGCAATTGATTCACCTGAGTCAAAGTTAGAAGATAAGACCGATTCAAAAAAGGTGGAATAAATCAATGACTAACAATATTGGATTGATCCTCGATCCAAAATCATTTGATAATTTGAAATATGTTGCTGTTAAAGCGGAACAGAATGGATTTCATTCATTGTGGGTTACAGAGTTATATAGAAGTTCATTTGAGCAACTAAGTTATTTGGCATCTATTACGAATACTATAAGTTTAGGATCAGCCGTAACTCTAGCTTTTACTAGAAGCCCTCTTGTGACAACAATCTCTGCACTAGATATTGATGAAATTTCCAAAGGTCGATTAATACTAGGATTAGGCTCTGGAGCTATTAATACTAATCGTAAGTGGCATAACTCACCACTCTTTGACAAACCTACAGAGAGAATGGGAAGTTTTTATGAATTATTTAGAAAAATAGAAGAGTCTCTACTCAATCGTTCAGATTTGATATATAAAGATGAATTCTATGATTTATCAATTAAATCCTTTAGAAGACCTTTTGAACCCTTTAGAGAGCAAATACCGCTATATTTAGGAGGTATTGGTCCAAAGATGACTAATTTATCAAGTGAAAAATTTGATGGCTATATTGGGCATGTTGTATGCTCTATGGAATATTTAAAAAATGATATAGTTCCTCATTTTGTTAGGAACAAATCCCAAGCAAGCTTAACTTCAATTGTTTTGTGTTCAATAAATGAGGACAAGAAGAAGGCCATTGACGATGCTAAGGGTACGATTGCTTTCTATGCAACAGTTAAAGCTTACTCTAAACCTTTTGTAGATTTGGGGTATGGAGAAAATGTAGAGAAGATTAGGAATGCTTTTTTTGATGTTAACAATAAAAAAAAATACAATAACAACAAAGAAGAAATTATAAAGAATGTATCGGATGAGATGGTTGCTGATTTTGCTATTTGTGGGTCAAGAGAAGAGGCGAAAGAGAAGATTATGGAATATCAAAAGATTTTATCTTTTCCAATTCTAACTGCTCCACATTATTATTTAGACGAAACTACTGTGAGATATTATCAGGATCAAATACTCGAAACTTTTAAGATTTCATAACAATGTAGACTGTGACTAGCCCAAAATTGTATTGAACATTCTCCATAACTTTAAAATGATTAAACTCTAGTATTTTATTCATCTCATCTTTGGAATAGAATCCCTCAATTGAATCTGCTAAATACTTATATTCATTAAATTTAGAAAATAGTAATCCTACGAATGGGATTATCCAATGAAGATATATCTTATATAATTGCTTAATTACTATAGTCTCATTCTTTGAAAATTCCATAATCATTAAGACTCCATTTTTTTTAAGGACTCTTCTTATTTCTGTAAGGCTTTCATTGACAGACTTAGTATTTCTAATTCCAAAGGTAATAGTAGCAATATCAAAAAATTCATTCTCAAAAGGCATATCTTCGCAGAATCCCTGAAGGAAATTTATATCCTTATGAGTATTCTTTTTTCTAGCAAGATTAAGCATATTATTACTTGGGTCATAGCCTGTAATTGCTACATTAGGGTACTTCCCTTTAATTTTAATAGCGATATCACCAGTGCCTGTTGCGATATCAATTACATTTCCAGAAAATTTTCTCAATTTTACAAAGTCTGACTTCCATTTTTTATGAAGCCCAAAGCTGATAAGCTCATTTACAATATCGTAGTTACTCGATATTGAATCAAATGTTTTTTTTGTATCAGGCATTAAATTTTATTTGATATCCTAGATGCTAGCTCAATATTCCCAGCCGTCATAATATGAACTCCGTCGAGATTTTTCTTATAAGCACCAAGTAGTTTGGTAAGGTATTTTGTCGATTCTTTTAAGAAACTACTTTCTCTTGTTTTCCTTAATAGATTAAAAAGATCATTGTCCTTATTGATACCGTCAATTTTACTATTTAGGTTTTTAAAAGTTCTAATATTATTAATAGGAAATATTCCAGCAAGTATTTTACAATTTGCACGTTCTGACAATTTGGATAAGTTAGCAAAATCCTCTTCAGAGTATAGAGGTTGTGTAATTAAAAAATCTGATCCTATATTTTCTCTTTTATCTAAAATTTTAACAATTTTTTGGTAAGGCAAGTCAATATTTAAAGTAGAGCCTATCAGAATATTAGGCTTAAAATTTATATTACTATTGGAGTAGTCTTTACCTTTTCTAAGCTTATTGACCAACGAGATAAGTTCATTTGTTGTTAGTTCAAAGACTTCTTTGGATTTCTTACTATTCCCAACAGATATCCTGTCTCCCTTAACAAGTAATAACTTATCTATTCCCATACCAAGTGTTCCTAGAATGTCACTTTGTAAAGCGAGACTGTTCTTATCTCTCGTTGAGAAATTTATAATTAATTTTTTTGGACTTATTCCTTTCCTGATTAAATTATGGCTGAAAGCAATAGGGGATATTCTTAAGTTCGCCATTGGAGAACAGGCGATATCCAAAAAGTCAAAAGATTTATTGTATTTTACTATTTTATTTAATAATAAATTATCAATTTTGTACCTTGAAGGTATAATTTCAATAGATTTTATAAATTTTTTTTTAATCAATGTAGCCTACAATATTATGTTTAGATTTATTTTTATAATAATTATTTTCTTTTCCCATGTTGCAGTATCTTCCGCAGATATTGTTAAGAAAGATTATAACTTACTTAATAATAAGTTGACAGTGGTTATTGATTCTGGAAATCCACCAGACGAAGTATTCAAAAAAATAGCAAAAACCTTAAACTATATTGAGTCAATACTTGATCCATCCAATTCAGATTCTTTTGTTAACAAGTTTAACAATTTGGAGAAGAATTCTGAAATATTAGCTCCTGATTTATTTGTTGATGCTTTCAGAATTATGCTCGATTATAATAAAATTACGAAGAAATCCTTTGATCCTACAACATTTTCTCTTTTGAGTACTGCTTCTTCTTTGGAGGGAGTAAGAAGTAGATTAAAGAGCGATTTGTTTATTAAGTGTATGGATATTGATAATATCGAGGTCAAAATTACAAATGTTTTTTCAAAGAAATATGCATGTACAAAAGTCTCGTTTGATTCTATTATAGATGGGATTGTTGTACAGAACATAAAGCACTCGCTTGAAATACTTCAAATTAATTCTTATTCTATAAAATTTGGGAATACCTTTTATTCAAGAAATTTTAATAAATTAAGTAATGAGTTTGATTTGGAAACTAAAGGTGCACTTGATGCTGCAAGAGTTAGACTAAAGGTTTTAGATAGCTATTCCTTTCTAGTTAACAGTAATAATAAAATTAAGACATATAATATTAATTTGAAGAAAAGTCAGATCTCATTAAATAATGATTTTTTTGTGATTGTCGCATCAAATTCTCCTGTTAATAATTCTATTCTGGCAAATTCATTGAACTTAGTTGATTACTCAATTTTTGCAGAAGACCTTTATAGTAAAAAGATTCCATTAATTATTGTATATAAAGACAATGGAAAATACATTGTTAGATATAGCAAGTCTTTTGAACCTTTTTTCGATAATAGAACTAGAGATTGAGTTTTTCTTTTACGTAATCGGGATTGATAGATATTTCATCTTCAGACAATCTACTTTCATGTATAAGCTCTAAATCAGATATTATTCCATTAATTTTATTGCTAAATTTTTTAAACTTTGCGGCTTGAATTGGAGTTTTACCTTCTAAAACCTCTAGTTCTGTATTTAGCCATACCTCTGAAACCTCAATGTTCTCAATTTTATCAGTCATGTAAGGACCAAGCTTTGATAAGGTTTTATCTAGAATAGTATTATTGAAGTTGTTAAATATTACCTTCTTTTTGTATAGTTCAATGCTTGCAAAAATTAATGATTCTTTATTGTAATATTTAAATAAATAGAAATCTTTAGAATCATCACTTAATAGTTCAAAGTCTTTTGTTTTCTCGATTTTCTTATATAATTCTTTAAAATCTAAGACTGTAAATACCTGTTTTTCTTTAGAGGCAGAAGCAAGTTCTCTTGAGCGATTTACAAGCTTATTAATCTTCTTTTCTATAATATAAAAGTTATCTTTGGATGAAAAGTCTTTTTTTCTGGTGTTTTCCTCTATAACGTCAGATATTGAATTATAAATAAAATCTTTATAGTTTTCATTGTAAGCGATTATGTGACCAATTATTACCGCAGGTTCTTGATCTATAATTCTCAATGATATTAAAGATGAATCTTCTGGAATTATCTCACCTAAATTGATTTCATATATTTTCCTATTAATTATGTCTTCTAGTCTATAGTTCTCATCTGATAAATTAGTGTATTTGTATATACTCCTGTAAGAGTTTATATAATTAGAAGTTATTTTATTTTTATTCTCTTCGTAGTACATTGAAACTAAAGATTTTTCAGTTGTAATTAGTTGATAGTCATAGATAAACCAGTCTAAAAATGTGAAATAGTTATCGTGAGACTCAGTTATTTCAGAAAATTCTTTAGTGTAATATTCGTTTTGGTTCCAAATAAAGAATGCTTCATTTATTTCATTTTTTAGAAATTTAGACTTAGCAAAATTAATTAATTCCTGATTAATTTTATCTAATTTTTTAATACTCAATCTTCAAAACCTCCATACTAAGCATTAACCGGCATCCTTTCTATTTCTTCTAATTCTAAGAATCCAAAATAATATTGAAATAACTAAAATCAAGGGTGGTGTAATCCATAGTATTAAACCGAAACCCTTAAGTGGAGGCTTTGCTAAAATAGTATCACCATATTGATCAACAAAATATTCTAATATCTCTTCTTTAGATTTTCCTTCAGCTCTCTTGATCTTAATTACCTCTTTCATTGATATTGCTAGTTGGGAATTGGATTCAGCAACGGTCTGACCTTGGCAAACAGGGCACATTAATTCGTTAGATATCTCATAAATAGTATCTTCGGATTGAGAATATTGAAGTGGAAGTATTAAGAATAGTAGGAATAAAAAGACTCTAATATTTAAGGCTTTCATTTATACCTCTTTCCAGTATGTCTTGATTAATCTTACCCATATATTTAAATAAAATTTTATTATCTTTGACAAAATAGGTTTCAGGGACACCCATAATGCTAAATTTTACTGATATAGTATTTTTATTATCAAAAAGAATCTTAAAGAAAGGTTTGTATTTTAAGTAAAAATTAACAGCTTCTTTCTTTTTGTCGAAAATATTAATACCAAGAAGCTGAACTTCTAGATTTTTTGTTAGTATCATTTCTTGAAATTTATTTAATTCAGAGATTTCTTCTATACATGGTCCACACCAGGATGCCCAGAAGTTTACTATGTTTAATCCTTTCATTTTATCTAAGGTAATAATCTCAGAGTTTTTCTCACCATCTATGATGGTCATCTCTTGAGAAATCTGTAATTCTTTCATAATAGGGATGAATCCAGCTTCCCTAATTGAGGAAATATTAGCCATTTCTTTTTTCTTGATTTCTATTGGTTCTTGAGCAGAAACATTAAGAAAAAAGAAAGAAAAAAAGAGCAAGTAACTTAATCTAAATATAAGTCTCATTTTAGAAAGTCTGAGGCTCAACACCCGCCATTTTTTCTAGCTTAGCTTTATACTCATCGAGATTTATTTTTTTTCTTGCTACTCCAGTTTCTATAGCAGCTTTTGCAACAGCATAAGATTCCCAAACTAAAATTCTAGGATCAAATGGAGAAGGTACTATGTAATCCTTACCAAATACAAGCTTATCTCTTTTGTGCTTCTTTGCTATTTCAGGTCCTGCTCCAAGTTTAGCTAATTTAGCTAATGCCATTGAAGCGGCGACTTTCATTTCTTCGTTTATATTAGTTGCAGCAACATCTAAAGCACCTCTAAATATAAAAGGAAATCCTAAAACATTATTTACCTGGTTGGGGTAATCTGTCCTGCCAGTAGCCATTATGATATCTTTTCTTGCGTCAAATGCATCTTCAGGAGAAATCTCTGGATCTGGATTTGCCATCGCGAAGACAATAGGGTTGTCATTCATTTCCAATAGCATTTCTTTAGATACAACATTACCTACAGAAAGACCAACGAAAACATCTCCACCTTTAAAAGTATCAGCCAAAGTTCGACATTCTGTTTCAACAGCAAACTCCTCTTTTTGTTTGTTTAGTCCGTCTCTTCCTTTATATATAACCCCTTTGCTGTCACACATGATGATATTCATTGGATTAGCACCTAAGGTTACAAATAGTCTAGCGCAAGATATTGCTGATGCCCCCGCACCATTAATGTTTATTTTAATTTCCGCCATTTTTCTTCCTGTAATCTCAACAGCATTAACAAGACCAGCTCCAGAGATTATAGCAGTACCATGTTGGTCATCATGGAAGACAGGTATATTCATTTTTTCTTTTAATTCGTCTTCTATTCTAAAACACTCTGGTGCCTTTATATCTTCCAAGTTTATTCCACCAAAAGTTGGCTCTAAGAGCTCAATAGTTCTTATTATTTCATCTACATCAGTCGTTTTAATTTCAATATCAAATGCATCGACTTGTGCAAATCTCTTAAATAAAACTGCCTTACCCTCCATCACAGGTTTACTAGCCTCAGGGCCAAGATCACCTAAACCTAGGACTGCAGTACCATTTGAAATTACAGCAACAAGGTTACCTTTATTTGTATATTCGTATACTTTTTCAACATCTGCATGAATTTCCTTACAAGGTTCAGCAACCCAAGGAGAATAAGCTAAAGATAAATCTTCTTCTGTCTCACTAGGTTTTGTAATTTTAGTTTCAATTTTACCCTTAGGAAAGCTTGAATGATACTCAAGTGCTTGATTTCGCTTTAATTCTATATCTTTTTCATTCATATTAAAACTCCTTATATACTATAAGCTATCAGCAATAATCATACCTAAAAAGAAATGTTAATAATAGTTTTTTTGAGCCAAGCTCTAATCTATAAAATTGAGAGTTTTTTGAATATATATAGTTAAAATATAAATCTTGTTTTTGAAAACTAAATATCCAAACAATATAAGTATTATCCCCATTAGAGGTGAGTAATATTTTAAGAAAAATGTATTATTTTTAAAAGTCATTAATATCTTTTTCATTCCCAAACTTCCAATTATGAAAGGTATTCCCAAGCCTATAGAATAAAAAAGAAGCATAATTGAAGAATGTTTAAACTTACCCTCAACACTAGAATAACTTACTATTGAGGC
>CAJIYY010000027.1 GCA_905181755.1 Candidatus Dadabacteria bacterium UBA1144 | reverse complement strand
ACCTTATCCTGTCCCGCATACTTAGGAGCAGTACCATGTGTTGCCTCAAATAAAGCAATTTCATCACCTATATTTGCTCCTGGTGCAACACCAAGACCACCAATTTGTGCGGCGCAAGCATCTGACATATAGTCGCCGTTTAAGTTAGGTAGAGCTAAAACATCATATTCATCAGTTCTAGTCAAAATTTGTTGCAGCATATTATCTGCAATCCTATCATTTATAACAATTTTACCCTCTGGGGCTTTACCATTATACTTATCCCAAAGTTCATCTTCAGATATTGTCTCATCTGGAAATTCATCTCTAGCTAATTCGTATCCCCAGTCCTTAAAAGCACCTTCAGTAAATTTCATTATATTTCCCTTATGCACTATTGTTACTGTCTTACGCTTATTTTCTATTGCGTATTGGATAGCTTTCCTTACCAATCTCTTTGTTCCGAAAGCACTAATTGGCTTGATTCCTATCCCAGATAAATCTCTAATGTTTGCTCCAAAGCTATCTTGTAGATATTTTATCAATTGATTCGCTTCTTTTGTACCACTTTCATATTCAACCCCAGAATAAACATCTTCTGTGTTTTCTCTAAATAAAACTACATCCATCTTTTCAGGACTTTTTACAGGTGAAGGTGTTCCATTAATCCATCTTACAGGTCTAACGCAAGCATATAAATCCATTATCTGTCTCAATGCAACATTTAGACTCCTAATGCCCCCACCAACTGGTGTAGTTAGCGGACCCTTTATTGAAATAAGATATTCACTAATAACATCTGTTGTTTCTTTTGGTAGCCATTCCTTGGTAAGCTCTAAAGCTTTTTCTCCAGCATAAACTTCCATCCAAACGATTTTCTTGCTACCTCCAAAAGTTTTTTCAACAGCAGCATCAAAAACTCTAACTGAAGCTCTCCATAAATCTGGACCTATTCCGTCACCTTCTATAAAAGTAATAATTGGGTTATCAGGAATATTGTAAGTCCCATCTTTATTTATAGTAATTTTAGTTCCTTCTGTAGGTATTTTTATATATGACATGTATTCCTCTCCTTGAATTGTTTCACTAGAAAATATAATAAAAAAACAGGAAAAATCAATAATTAATTTGCTTTCTGCATTTGCCTTAGGACAGTTTGCAAAATACCGCCATTGTAAAAATAATCAACTTCCACAATAGAATCCAACCTGCATATCAGTTCAACTTGTCTTTTATTCCCTTTCTGGTCAACAATATTAAGCATTATATTAGATAACGGCTCAAGCCCCTCAGCTACTCCTGAAATTGAAAACTCTTCATCACCTACAATTTTATGAGATTCTGCACTCTCATTTTCCTTAAATTGTAAAGGTAAAACTCCCATACCAACCAAGTTGCTTCTATGTATTCTTTCAAAACTTTCTGTTATAACCGCCTTCACTCCTAGGAGCATAGAACCTTTTGCAGCCCAATCTCTTGAACTACCAGTTCCATATTCTTTACCTGCAATTACAATAAGATCTGTCTTAGACTCTTTGTACTTCATAGCTGCATCGTAGATTGACATAGTTTCATTTGTATCGAAATATCTTGTAAACCCACCTTCAATATTATCTAAAAGTTTGTTCTTAATTCTAATATTTGCGAATGTACCTCTCATCATAACTTCATGATTTCCTCTACGAGACCCATAACTATTGAAGTCCTTAAGTTGGACTCCCCTTTCAGTTAGGTATTTGCCAGCGGGTGTCTCCTCAGTAAAAGAACCAGCTGGAGAAATATGATCAGTTGTAATTGAATCTCCCAAATAGGCCAGGACTCTGGCATTCTTAATATCTTTAATTTTAGGTAAATCCATTGAAAATTTGTCAAAAAATCCAGGTTTCTGTATATATGTTGACTTGTCACTCCATTCGTAAATAGAGCCATCAGGTATTGAGATAGATTCCCACCTATCATCTCCAACAAAGATATTGCTATATCTATTAATAAAAGTATCAGGAAGGATAGAGCTGTGTACAGTTTTTCTTATTTCTTCATTACTAGGCCAGATATCTTTTAAATATATATCTTGCCCGCTAGAAGCAGTACCTATCTTTTCATTATAAAAGTCTATATCAATAGTACCAGCTAAGGCATAAGCAACTACTAAAGGTGGAGAACCCAAATATGAAAGTCTAATAAGAGGATGAACTCTTCCTTCAAAATTCCTATTCCCACTTGAGACCGCCGCTACGTGAAGAGCATTCTCGGTAATCAAATCTCCCACTTCAGTTGGTAAGGGTCCACTGTTACCTATACAAGTTGTACAACCAAAGCCTACTGTCTTAAATCCAATATCCGCAAGGCTATCTAATAAGCCTGCATTCTCAAGATAGTCCACTACGACTTTTGAGCCAGGAGCCAAACTTGTCTTTACATATGAGGGAACTTTAAGTCCTAGATCCTTAGCCTTTTTAGCAACTAGACCCGCAGTAATCATTACATATGGATTTGATGTATTCGTGCAACTAGTTATTGCAGCTAAAACCACAGAACCATTTTTAATTGACTCACTCGACCCTTCAACTTTAAAATCTTCCTTATTGTTTATCTCTCTTGATTTTAGCTCAGAATGAAGAGAATCTTTCATTTTGGACAAAAGAATTCTATCTTGAGGCCTCTTTGGACCTGCAAGGGCTGGCTCAACTGTTTCTAGGTTTAGATATAACGATTTGTAATATTCAGGATCTTTGCTTGATGAATCACGGAAGCTATCTTGCTTTCTATAATATTTCTCAACTTGTTCTATTTCCTCTGTTGTTCTACCAGTTAGTTTAAGATAATTTAATGCTTCTTGGTCTACCGGGAAAAAACCCATTGTTGCTCCATATTCTGGAGCCATATTAGCAATAGTGGCCCTGTCAGGAAGTGGCAAATTATCAAGACCTGGACCATAAAATTCAACAAATTTCCCCACTACTCCCTCAGCTCTTAACATTTCAGTAATATTGAGAACTAAATCTGTTGCTGTGACACCTTCACACAAATTACCTTCTAACTTAAATCCTATTACATCAGGGATTAAGAAATACAGAGGTTGTCCAAGCATTGCAGCCTCCGCTTCAATTCCTCCTACTCCCCATCCAAGAACACTAATTCCATTAATCATCGTTGTATGAGAATCAGTTCCAACTAAAGTATCAGGTATACAGACTAGTTTCCCATTAAGGTTAACTTTCTGAACTAATTTTGCTAAATATTCTAAATTTACTTGATGAACAATCCCATTTCCTGGTGGAACAGCTCTGAAATTTTTAAATGCAGTTTGAGCCCACCTTAAAAAAGAATATCGCTCCTGGTTCCTCTCAAATTCAAGTTTTGTATTTAAAAAAAGAGCGTTATCTTCTCTAAAATGATCAACCTGAACTGAGTGATCAATTACGAGATCTACTGGCACTAGAGGGTTAATTGTATCCGTATCACCACCTAAGGTATTTACAACATCTCTCATAGCAGCAAGATCTGCAACGCATGGTACACCAGTAAAATCTTGGAGGACTACTCTTGCAGGTCTAAAAGGTATCTCAAACTTATCTTCCTTATTAAATATAAACTTTTTTATAAGCTCTTCATCAACAATCCTATCATCATAATTTCTTACTAAATTTTCCAATAGGATTCTTAAAGAATACGGCATCAACTGTAGGTCAAAGCCATACTCTTCTGCCACCTTAGGCAAAGAATAAAGGTTGAATTCGTTCTCTGAAATCTCAAATTTTTCTAAAAAAATATTATTTTTCATATTTGCTCTCGCTTAATAATACTTAATCTATTTAAACACTAAATCATTTCAAAACAGGGGTGGAGAGTCTCGAACTCCCGACCTACGGTTTTGGAGACCGTCGCTCTACCAACTGAGCTACACCCCTATTTAGTCTCTTTGTGAATTAAATGTTTATTACAAAACTTGCAGTATTTCTTAATCTCTAGCTTGTCGCGCTGAACCTTTTTGTTCTTTCTGATATGGTATCTATTTTTACCATTACAGCCAGTACACTCAAGCGCTACTACAATTACATTATCGCCCATAACTAACTTCCTCTTTTGAATATATTAAAATCATACAACTTATTAAATTAATTGAAAGCCCAAGAGCGGGGTTGAACCGCCGACCTCATCCTTACCAAGGATGTACTCTACCACTGAGCTACCTGGGCAAAAAAGCGGGAAACGAGACTCGAACTCGCGACCCTCTGCTTGGAAGGCAGATGCTCTAGCCAACTGAGCTACTCCCGCATGCTTTCTGGGGATAGATGGATTCGAACCACCGTACGCTTGCGCGGTCAGATTTACAGTCTGATGCATTTGTCCACTCTGCCATATCCCCATGACAAGCTGGCGAAGGGATTTGAACCCCCGACCGGCTGATTACAAATCAGCTGCTCTACCCCTGAGCTACACCAGCATAAAATATAAAGCCCTATATTAACATGATAGATTATTTGTTTCAATTTAATTAAATTAGCTACTTTGACATAACAGTTGCTGTTATATTCGACTGTACTACTAGCTTGTCCAGATTAAAAGCTTGAGCTGATAACTTAAAAATATTTAACTTCTTTTTAATTAATGTTGCCTCGATAGTCAACTTGTCACCGGGAACTGTAGGAGCTTTAAACTTAACATTATCTATACCAACCAATGCAGGCGTAAGTCCAAGAAGCTTGGACTCAAATGATTTATAAATTAAAATTCCTCCAACCTGAGCCATAGCCTCAACAATAATCACTCCAGGTACAACAGGGTTACCAGGAAAATGACCCTTGAAAAAAAAGGCATCTTCATGAAACGTGACATTTGCCTTAATAGATATCTCTGAATTAAATTCGATTACTTCATCAACAAAAAGAAATGGCTCTCTGTGAGGCAAGTACTTCATAATTTCGTCTTTATTAAGAATCACTAAACTACCTATTCATTCTATCTAAAATTTTTGAAGTTATGTCTAGAGAAGTATCTACATACATTAGACCAGGTGCAGATTTAGAAAGTACTAAATCAAAGCCTAATTGCTGTGCAACAGTCTTAACCTCTTTCATTAAAACACTTAGAATATCTCTTTGGAATTTACTATCAGCAATTTTAACTTCAGCTTGGAAATCTTCACTTTTTCTTTGCAACTCTTTTACTTTATAAGTTAGTTCCTCAGCTTTCTGATCTCTAACTTTCTCATCTAAGACCAACTTCTGTTCATTAAATTTATCTCTCATAGTTCTTACTTGATCTTCCAGCTTAGATAGCAGAGCCTGCTTCTTCTCAATACTTTTCTTTGCATTTTTAATATAGTCCTTTCCTATTCCTGATTCTGTTAGTACTCTTTGAAAATCTACAACTGCGATTTTAATGCTCTGACTTTCATTCATAGTGACATTAGAATCTTCCGCACTAAAAGATGTTGTAGAAAATAAAATTAGTCCTAATAATGTTATAAAAAATTTATTCATAATGTTTCTCCATATTTTAATTTATATTAAAAAAGCGACCCGATAGAAAATTGAACTTCATATTTACTATCGCCTGATTGTCTTTTTCCAATAGGAAAACCAAAATCAAGTTTTAAAGGCCCCATAGGTGATAGCCATCTGAAGCCAAAACCTGTGTCTTTTTTCATATCAATTGGATTATAATCTAAATTTTTACTTTCGTCATATGTATTTCCTGCATCTATGAATAATATTCCTCTCAGTCCTGTTTCTAAAGCTATAGGGAATAAGTACTCTAATGAATTGAAAACGTACTTATTTCCCCCTATTCTAACAAAGTTGCCTGTTGAAAGAAGCCGCCTTGGTGATACTCGAGATGCCTTGTATCCTCTCAAGCTACCTGGCCCTCCCAGGTAATATCTTTCACCAACGATGATCTTGTTTCCAATATCTCTAAAGTCCACAAATCCACCTTCTATTTTATAAGCAAGAGTGTGGTTCTTCTTTATTGAATGATATTTTGAGAAATTTCCACTATATTTGGTGTAATGAAGATTAGCACCAAGCACCTCATTAGATTCCTCAACATTTAAAGATGTAGAAATACCTCTACTAGGATTTATAAAATTATTTCTTGTATCATAAGTAACCCCTAGGGCCAAAGAGCTAATTTTATCAGTTCCCAGCTGGAAAACTTCACTAGCTGCAAGTTTTAAATTATCTATTTTTATGTTTTCATATCGGTATCTAACGTTCAAATAAGACCAATTAGTTATCGCTTTACCAAATCTAAATTTCCCACCATATGAATTTCTGTCAAAATCTACGTATTGATATTCATTATTAAAAACTTTAAATCCAAATTGATAAGTTGTATCAAAAAAATATGGATCACTGTAATCAACGGAGAAATTTTTACTTAATCCCCCAACAGTTGCAGAAGTACTTAGCTGCTTACCATATCCAAACAAGTTTGACTCTTGTATTTGGACTCCAAGAAGCAATGTCTCGGTTGAGCTATAACCACCGGCTATACTAAAAAAACCTGTAGCTTTTTCTTCAACTTCAATTTCCAAGTCGAGATAATTTGGCTTATTTTTAACTGGTTTTTCAGAAATCTCGACATTATGA
>CAJIYY010000026.1 GCA_905181755.1 Candidatus Dadabacteria bacterium UBA1144 | reverse complement strand
TGATGAAATAATCCAAGGATGTGTTAAAAATATCAAACCAATTGATGATCAAATTGACCAAAGTATAAAGAATTGGAGGTTTGATAGGATTAATTCCGTAGATTTGAACATCCTAAGGATAGCGGTGTTTGAAATTTTATTTTCTAAAGGGATACCGGTTCCTGTAAGTATTAAGGAAGCAATCGTTCTTGCTTTGAAATATAGTTCGGATGAATCTTGTGGGTTTATAAACGGAATTCTTGATACTATTTCTAAAAGAGCCTTACAATGATCACATCCATTCTCGAGAAGATTTCTGAGGGATTTGATTTGACAGAAGAAGAGGTCACCTTCTTTTTCTCGTCAATGATGAATGGAGAACTGAGCGATGCTCAAACAGCTTCTTTTTTGACTGCTCTTAAAATAAAGAAACCTTCTGCAGATGAGATCTTCTTTGCATCAAGCGTTTTATTGAAAAATCTAGACGACAATTGTTCTCATGATATAGATTTACTAGATTTGTGTGGGACTGGAGGAGATTCAAAGTCGACATTAAATGTCTCAACTATTAGCTCTCTAATATTGGCCTCACTAGGTGTTAAAATTGCAAAGCATGGTAACAGGTCTGTCTCTAGTAAGGTCGGTAGCGCAGACTTAATAGAGACCTTAGGTATAAGTCTTGATGGTTCATTACAAAGTTCAATTGATTCTATTAAGAAGAATAATTTTTCTTTTTTGTACGCTCCAAATTTCCATAAATCAATGAAAAATGTCGCACATGTTAGAAGAGATTTAAAGATGAGGACTATCTTTAATATTCTTGGCCCTTTAGTTAATCCTTTGAGGCCTAAGGCTCAAGTCATGGGTGTTTATGATAGAGAGCTTGTAAAAATAATGGCAACGGTTTTGGTTAAGCAAGGGATAGATAGGGCAATGGTTGTTCACGGATTTGATGGTATGGATGAAATTTCAATTTGTAGCAAATCTTATATTGCAGAGATTAAAGGCAACGAGATACTCGAATATACTTTTGATCCCGAAGAATATGGATTCAATCTATCAACAATTACTTCTTTAGTAATAGACTCTACTGAGGAATCTAAAATAATTGCAGAAGGAATACTCAAAGGTACGATAGATGACTCGAGAAGAGATATATGCATATTAAATGCTGGCGCTGGTCTTTATGTTTCAGGTCATTGTGATTCACTTCAAAAAGCTTTTGCGGAAATCGAATCCAAACTAATTTCTGGTGAAGTCTATTCTAATTTTTTAAGGATACTATCTGAATAAATGAACATATTAGATGAAATAGTAATTAATAAAAGAAAAGAAGTTTCGCTGCAAAAAAAAAGTTTTCCCGTTGAAGACCTGTTGTCTGGAATTAAAAATAAAAAATATCTTAAGAGAGATTTTCAGGCTTGTTTTCTGAATAATAGCGTTATCAATATAATTGCTGAAATAAAGAAGGCTTCTCCATCAAGAGGTATTATCTTAGAAGATTTCCAGCCTTTAAAGATAGCCATGGAGTATGAGGCTGGAGGGGCATCTGCTATTTCAATTCTAACTGATGAGACTTTCTTTAAGGGAAAACTGGATTATCTTCCTTCTGTAAGAACAGTTACGTCCTTACCTCTATTGAGAAAAGACTTTATTATAGACGAGTATCAGGTCATACAGAGCAGGTTTTATGAAGCAGATGCAATCTTGCTGATCGGAAGAATTCTTTCTTTGACCCAGCTCAAACTCTTGTTCAATTTAGCATCAGATTACGGTCTTGATGTTCTATACGAAGCACACAATGAGGAGGATTTGAATAAAGGAATTGAAGCAGGTGTGAAAATATTTGGAATCAACAATAGAGATCTTAATACTTTTAGCGTATCCAATGATAATGTTATTAATCTTAAAGACAAAATCCCTGACAATGGGGTTTTGGTGAGCGAAAGTGGGATAAAAAGTAATAAAGATATACTCGCACTAAAGCATATCGGAATATCTAATTTTCTAATCGGTGAAAGTGTAATGAAATCTAATGATAGAGAAGAATTTATAAAAGAATTACTTAAAGCTTAAACTCTTCTATGGATTCTTTTAGTAACTCTAATCCATGCTCATTGATACAACTTATTGAGATTCTCTTGCATCCTTTTATGGGATCAAACTTGTCAACCTCTTCAGTAAAGAGACATAAATCTATTTTATTTAGAACTATTAGCTTAATTCTTGGCATGAGACTTGTGTTGTAATCATTTAGTTCTTTCATAAGAGTTGAGTGCTGATTCTCTAGCTCACTCAAGCTATTACAAGATAAATCTAATACTTCGATTAAGATTTTTGTTCTCTCTATATGCTTTAAAAATTTATGCCCTAGACCTTTTCCAGTTGAAGACCCTTCAATTAGTCCAGGTATGTCAGCAATTAAGTAATCATTGAGATCTCCTTTTAGTACTCCAATGTTTGGGTTCAGTGTTGTAAATTCATAATTGCCTACCTCGGCTTTAGAATTTGTAATTTTTTTTATGATTGAAGACTTTCCAACATTTGGAAAACCGATCAAGCTCATATCTGAAATGGTCTTAAGATTTAAGGCAATTTTTAATTTCTCACCTTTTTTGCCATCTTTAGATTTTGTTGGAGATCTATTCGTGGAAGATTTAAAAAATGTATTTCCTAAGCCACCTTTACCGCCATTGATAATTACTACTTTTCTATTCTCTATTGTTATATCGGCTAGTTTAATATTTGTCTCGATGTCATAAATTTCAGTTCCCAGAGGTACAAATACTTCTAAGTCCTCACCATTCTTACCATTTTTTTTATTCGAACCACCATTCGTACCATTCTTAGCCTTAAATATTCTCTTGTTCCTGAAATCCCTTAGTGAGTTCAGGTTCGTGTTACCAATAAAGACTATATCTCCTCCGTTCCCTCCATTCCCACCATCTGGACCACCAAAAGGTATGAATTTCTCTCGTCTAAAAGACGCCAATCCATTACCTCCGTTACCAGAGACAATTTGAATTTCTGTATAATCCATAAAGCTACTCATTCTTCAGTCCTTGACATTAAAATTACTCGCAAATATTATAGCACTATGTTGATTCGATTATTAAAAGTTTTTTTTATCGCGGTTATTGTGATTTCGTGCTCCAGTAAGACAGATTTTTTAACAGGCTCTGACCAAGAGCTATACAACCTAATAGTAAAAGAAATAAATAAAGAAAAGAAATATGTAGTTCTTAATCATACTGACTTTGATCTTCTTGAAGATATGATTACAACTCTTCAGATTAGATTTCCATATTCATCTTATACAAGAGAAGCTTATTTATTAAGTGCCGATGTTGCTTTTAAGAGAGAAAGATATGGCTATGCTATTGGCGAATATGAAGAATTTATTAAAAATTACTTCAACCTTAAAAATATCATCTTCTTCATATTGAGTAAAAACACAATCGAATGATTCGTAAAAGACAATAAAGTATCTTTCGTTAATTTCTTTTTCTGAAAATAAATCGATA